>JADGDH010000065.1:0-13881 GCA_016745015.1 Colwellia sp. | reverse complement strand
GTTTTACAAAAACTAGACGAGCAAAGCGCAGGCTTAATTGCTTCGATTGCTGAGAAGGAGTCTAAATAATGTTATTCCTGATAGAGCTTTGGGAATCTGTCAGGGGTTTTATTGCAACTGGCGGTAACGTACTTTACGTTGTTGCTTTTGCACTCTTATTGATGTGGATAATGATGATAGAACGCTACTGGTTCTTGTCATCTGTCTACCCAGCAATGAAAAACGATATTGTTTCTCGCTGGGGTGCGCGCACAGACACAACGTCTTGGTATGCACATCGAATTAGAGAGACTTGGATTTCCGAAGCAAACGAACTGCTTGAACAGCGTATGATCACCATCAGAACTTTAGTGGCAATGTGTCCATTAATTGGTTTGTTGGGAACAGTAACCGGTATGATTGGTGTGTTTGAAACAATGGCACAACAAGGTACAGGTAACCCACGTTTAATGGCCGCTGGTATATCGCAAGCAACTATCCCGACTATGGCGGGTATGGTTGCAGCATTATCTGGCGTGTTTTTTAGTTCAAGACTTGACGCTCAAGTTAAACTAGCAAAGGCTAAACTGGTTGACAGTTTACCTCATCACTAGAGAGATAATTTCATGGCACGTAAAAAGATTCGTGAGGACGAAGAAGCGGTAATTGATATGACACCGATGCTCGACATCGTATTTATCATGCTGATCTTCTTCATCGTAACCACTTCTTTTGTTAAAGAAGCAGGTATTGAAGTAAATAAACCTAAAGCGGCACAGCAAACTAAACAGAAAAACGCTAACATCTTTGTTGCAATAAAAGATAATGGTGAAATTTGGTTAGATAAAGGCCGCGTTGACATCGAACGTGTTGGCGCAAGAATTGAAAAATTACTTGCTGAACAACCAACCGATGTTGTTATTATCCAAGCAGACAAGGATGCTAAACACGGTGTTGTTGTTAAAGTAATGGATGCAATAAAAGAAGCAGGAAGTGGTCTTAGAATATCCATTGCTGCAGCTAAGGGGTAGAGTATGGGACGCTTTTTAGTATCAATACTACTAGGCGCTGTGGTTACCTTTGGTTTATTTGCTTTTATGGCTTTCCTTGTTTCTAGCGGTGATAGAAACAAGGATGAGGCACAAGAGAATATAATCGTAGAAGTTAATACTACGCCGCCAAAGTCTTCTGCAGAAACACGTCGCCGTGTTCCGCCGCCACCGCCACCGCCGCCTAAAGCGCCGCCAAAGCAACAGGCTCCAGAGCCTGAAGCAAGTAACGACACAAGTGGTTTGCAGTTTAATATGCCAGGTGTACAGTTATCAGGTGCATCAACAGGCTTGTCTGCACCGGGTGCCGGTTTTGGTCGTGATGGTGATGCAACACCAATTGTTCGAATAGAGCCTAAATATCCTATTCAAGCAGCGCGTGATGGTAAAGAGGGTTGGGTTAAGCTTTCTTTTACAATCAATGAAATTGGTGGTGTTGAAGATGTTAAAGTCATTGAAGCAAAACCTAAGCGTGTATTCAACAAAGAAGCCAAACGTGCACTTAGAAAGTGGAAATACAAACCAAAAGTTGTTGATGGTAAGGCAATGAAACAGCCAGGTTTAACAGTGCAATTAGACTTTAAAATGGACGGAGGGAAGTAATGATTTTGAATAGTAAAATGTTGAAAAGATTATCGACTTCTTTAGTTGTTATCGCTTCTCTTTTAGTTGCTCAAGTACCCTTTGCAGATAATGCAATGGCTGCTGGCGCTAAAGCTGAGAAAAAGAAACGTCCTACACGGCTTGTTGGTCCATCGGTTGGTAAAAAAGTGCAAAAAGCTTTTGAACTTTACGCTGGTGACGAAAAGAAGGGGGTTGAATCTGACATTGATGGTGCCTTAGTTGTTTTGTTAGACATTAATGCCAAGAAAGATTACGACAAAGCTTATGTTGCACGCTTTATTGCGGTTATGTATGCCACTAAAGGCGATCATGAAAAAGAAGCAATTAAGTATCTTAAGATAGCTATAACACCTGATATTTTAAACGAAAATGATCACGGTGAAGGTTTAAAGTTATTGGCTGATTTACAAATGCAAACCAAAGACTATAAAGCTGCTTTAAGTAATTATTATGCTTGGATGGAGTTTTCTGGTAAAAATGACGGTGGCACTTGGGTTAAAGTAGCTCAAGCTCATTATGAGTTGAAACAATTAGATAAAATGATTGTTCCTGCTGATAAAGCCATTGCTGCTTTTGGTGGTAAACCTAACCAAAACCCTTATATATTAAAATTAACTTCTTATTATGAACGTAAAAAATATAAAGAAGCAATTAACGTATTGGAAACGGTTATTTTAATATTTCCTGAAAATAAAGCGTGGTGGACACAATTGCCAATGTTTTATTTACTTGTGGAAAATTACCCAAAAGCATTGCAAACACTTGATTTAGCTTATAAACAAGGGTTCCTTGAAAAAGAATCTCAAATCAAAACGTTAGCTAACTTATACTCTTCTAATGAGTCGCCTTATAAAGCGGCTAAATTATTGGAAAAGCATATAGCTTCGGGCTTAGTTAAAAGAGATGATAAAAACATCTCAACTTTAGCTAATGCTTGGCATGCTGCACAGCATGTTGGTACGGCCGCCAAATATTATGGTGAGCTAGCTAAAATGACAGGTGAAGCTAAGCATTATCGTAAGCAAGGAATGTTGTTGAAGCAAGACGAACAGTTTGCTAAAGCAATTCCCGCTTTGAATAAAGCACTAGAGCTAGGTGTTAAGAATAAGGGACGTATATACATGAGTATTGCTGAATCTTATTTCTACCTTGAAAAGTATAAAAAAGCGTATGTTGCTATTAATAAAGCAATGGAAGATCCTAAGTCGCGTAAAGCAGCTAAAGGTTGGAAAGGTTTCATTGCTGATACAGCTAGACGTAAAAAAGTTTCAATTTAGTTAATAGTTTCTTTAATTCTTAGCTTTGAAACGTGGATAAAAAAGCCAGTTATTCTTTATAAAAGAAGCTGGTTTTTTTGATAAAGTAATAAATTTTAAAAAAAAATATATTTTTGAAATTTTAATTAGTACCTGATGGTCTATCTAAAAGGTCATATAACTAATACACTATATACTCAAGCGACTTCAAACAGTTGGAAGTTGTTTGAGTATAAGTATTAAAAATTTAAACAATAAGGAATTATGTCATGAAACTACTTAAGAAATCTGGTTTAGCTGCAATTATGGGTTTATTAGCCTTTTCTGTTTTTGCTAGCAATGCTGCGAAAGCTGAAACTAATCCATTTTCATCTCAAAGCTTAGTTACATTTGCTGCTGAAGAAGCAAGTGAAGGTAAAACTAAAGGAAAATGTGGAGAAGGTAAATGTGGTGAAGGTAAAGCTAAAGGCAAAGGAAAATGTGGCGAAGGCAAGTGTGGTGAAGGTAAAGCTAAAGGCAAAGGAAAATGTGGCGAAGGCAAGTGTGGTGAAGCTAAAGCCAAAGGAAAAGGAAAGTGTGGCGAAGGCAAGTGTGGTGAAGGTAAAGCTAAAGGCAAAGGAAAATGTGGCGAAGGCAAGTGTGGTGAAGCTAAAGGCAAAGCCAAAGGAAAATGTGGCGAAGGAAAATGTGGTGAAGGTAAAGCTAAAGGTAAGAAGTGTGGTGGTTAATTCGTTAATATAGGCAACACAATTCTTAATAAAAAAACGAGCCTAGTGCTCGTTTTTTATTAAGTATTTTCTTTACAGGGTCAGCTTATATCAATTGGGATTGCCAATATAATAATAAATAGTCCACTTTTCGCTGAACATGCTATCGAGAGGCACTATATGAGTAGATAAAGAAACTTGACTATCTGATGTTGTAAAAGTACTTTTACGCCCGTTATCAGCCTTTCTTGGCTGTTCAGTCATCTGCCATTTTTCACCTAAACATTGTTGTATTGTTTGTTGAGCATTTTTATAATAGGTCTCAGCGGTAACTTTATTATCAGCAGTAACATTACAAGAATAGGTAGCTTGAGAGTTTCCTAAAGTCCATATATGGCAATTCTCACCAATGATATTGTATTTAGCCTTCCAAGTATTACTTGCTCGCGCTTTAACTTTTGTTGTTTTTATTTGTTCAAAACCATCGTCATAAGCCTTAATTAACATAGATATTTTAGCGCAAGGATTAGTCACGGGGACTAGTTGTTTTTGAGCGACAGTGTTTTGATTGACACAAGCACTCAGTAATGTGCTTGATAAGATCAAAGCGATTTTTGTAAAATTATTCATTTAAATTAACTTCCTGTTACTAAAGGATACCAATAAGTTAAATGATACAAAATTTAACAGGATTATCATATATAAATCCTAGATTTTAATAACGGATTAAAACTGTTAAAATAGAACCATCTTACCATGTGTAGTTTTACCTTATTTTATTAGGAACGATTTTGAACAATAATGATGTGCTGCGCAGATTGCGCTATACCTTTAACTATAATGATAAGCAGATGATAGCTTTATTTTCATCAGCAGGTGCAATTGTTACTCGAGAGCAAGTTAGTCAATGGTTAAAAAAAGACGACGATGAAGACTTTGTTCGTTGTTTTGATGTTCACTTAGCTACATTCTTGAATGGTTTTATAAATGAAAAACGTGGTAAGAAAGAAGGTGTACAGGCGATACCTGAAAAACGCTTAACTAATAATATCATACTTACTAAGTTAAAAATTGCGCTAAATTTAAAAGCTGAGGAGCTTATTGAATTACTTGATACTGTCGATTTTCGCCTAAATAAACCTGAATTAAGTGCTTTTTCAAGGAAAACTGATCACAAACACTATCGTGAGTGTAAAGATCAAGTGCTTCGTAATTTACTGCAAGCCATAGATAAAAAATATCATGTTACTAGAACAGGAAAAATTGAGAAGAGTACTCCTAACAGTATTTCTAAGAGCAAACCTTCAAGTAGTAGTCAAACAAGTTATAAAAATAAAGAGAAAAGTAAAGAATCGGAACCATGGGTTGAGGGAGCTAGACCCAATGCTAGTGCTATTTATGTTAACCCGAAAAGTGATAAAGCTGATAACGATAAATCTTCACGTAAGGTATTAAAACTAAGACCAGAAGATATTTATAAACAGCCTAATAAATAGAAGGAAGTCTCAATCAAAAAGTTGGCTGAATTACCTATTTATCGCAATAACGTTGAAAGGTTAAAATATATTGAAAGAAAGCTTTGTTTAACGCAGAAAAATGTACTTTCGTTGGTATCAAATTCATGCAGGAACTAATTACTTAACAATCAAGCTTTACAGCTCATTATGCGTTGGATAGGTAGCGATATTGACGAAGTCGATGAATTATTTAATGATTGGTACAAACATTGATATAAATCAAAACTTACCTGTATTGTCTTGCTAAAATCAAAAGTTCGTCATTTTATGTGGCTTATGAATATAATCATATAACTGCATCGATCAAATATAATTAATAAGAAAGAGAGACTCGCCCTGTGTCAGACAATAAAAAAAATGAACCAACGGAACAACAAGGAAAACCTATTGTGTACTCTTGTTCTGGTTGTTCTAATTTAGCGCAAATGGCGCATAATATTTCACTAAACCTTGATGGTGATGGCATTGCTGAAATGTCATGTGCTTCAGGTGTTGTTGGTAACGTTGCCCCTATTATGGATTTAGCTAATTCGGGACGTCCAATCATTGCCATTGATGGTTGCAGTTTATCTTGTACTAAATCATGTTTGGAAGTAAGTGGTTTGAAAGCTGATTATTATTATCAAATCAGCGATCTGGGTTTTGAAAAACGCAGTAAATGGAATGATTCATTAACAGAAAATACAATTGCAATGAAAAGCATTTATGATCAGTTATTTGAAGAAGGTATAGGATTTGACCGTAAACAATAGCTGTTAAGTTAGCAGGAAAGGTTGCTAGCTTTCTTTAAAACTTAATAGTCAACCCATTGAGTGTATTGCTTATTTTTTCCTAGTGCTGCTTGGCTACCTTTTAAAGAAAAATCATAACCGCATAATGTAAAGTTGCCACGAAATGCTAAAGCTTGAATAAGCGCTTTACTGTCTAGCGGTGAAAAATTAGCAAAATAATTTATATTAGTTCCACCACTACTTTCCACTTGTACTGATAATGTACGTATTGACTCCCCCTTGTTGAAACTAATCTCCTTGCAGCTTTCATCACCTAGAGCCGTTAATTGTGACCATAATATAGTATCAGTGACTTCATCAGCTTGCCAATTAATGCTAATCCCTTGGTGCTCAGATAAATATAAAGTGTAATTGTCAGGCATAGCTAATGGGTGACTTCGAGAAAGTTCAGGCTTGTCGTTAATACTTTGCTGATCTGTTTTATTTTCTGCTAAAGGTTTATCAGAAATATTAAAATAAGTTATCAACCATGAAACTGAAACACCAATTAATATTAACGCTATAATAGCTGCGATACTCAATTGTGCTTTTTTGTTACTTAATAATTTCAAGCGGATTAGTTCTCCAATATCAGCTTGTTTACTATAGGATTCATTACATTGAGAATTACTGACTCTGTCAGCATTGTAAGCTTCAAAGGCAGATTGAATGTTATTGTCAAAGTTTGCACTATTATCACTAACGAGTGTTGGTTCAATTCGAAACTTTGAGTGTTTACCCTGATGTGTTTCTTGCTGATATTCTTTCATATCAACGGGACCACAATAGCCTAAAATAAAATTAAGCTTGCTAGCGCTTGGGTAAGTTAGTAATACTGCTGAGCACAGGGCAGGAATAATAAGTAAGTAGTAACTGCTGCTTTGTTCAGAAAAAATAATAAGCAAAGTAATTAATGCAAAAGTTAAACTCGGTGCTAAGAACCAGTTTTTATTAAGTTTTGCATCATGCAGTCGGCGTAAGCTAGTAAAAGCAAGTACTACAGAAGATAGTACTAATAACAAAATAGATATTAAAATATTGCCAGCAAAAGCAGATGCTAACATAATAAAAGTGATAAAAACTGCACTGCAAATAGCAAAAAAACGTGCTCTATTATCAAAACCTTGTAAACAAAAAAGTGACTTTAAAAACTGCACTATATCTTCCTATAAATTTGGAAAAAGAACTAAAAATTAATGATTGTTAATGTATTCTATAAGGCGGAATATCGACATTATCTAATTTTAGTCCGTATAAACTTAACGTTGCGTGGTTGCTAGACTCCCCGTCTCCGCTAAATTCGACATCAAATAAACTAAACCATACTAAACCATGTTTTTTATTAAATTTTAATCGGCTAGAGTGTCTCGCAATAGCAATAAATTGTAACTGGCTTTGTTCGCAATAACGGTTAGCATGTACACGCGCAGCTTCTGATACTTTTCTCAAATAAATAAAGTACCAACAAATTATGCAAATAACTAATAAGTAATAAATATTTTCCATAGTGTATTAATTTACCTTAAGTCGTTAAGCTTGTACTTGATTAAATAGCTGACCAATTGCCTGTGATAATTCACTACTGCGCTCTGGTGCACGCATGCATTGAAAAACAATAGGGCGAATAGTGGGTATTGCTACTAAATCTTTAAAAAGACTATTAAACAATGCTTGATCTTCGCATGCAATTAAATGCTCAAAATATGCCATTAATTTCTGTGTATCAGCAAGAGCTAACCAGCATCGACCAGAAAGAGTAATTAACAACTCGGGTGCTATATTTTGTTGCGCTAAAAGTATACTAACAAAATTTTTAACATGTATATGATGGCAATTACTGGCTAAGCTGCGAAGTAAATGTTGCTGTATTTGTATAAGAGCTTCATTTTTATTCTGAGTATCTTCAGTTAATTGTAATTTTTCTCTTAGTAAATCTAATAGTGCATCAATTAATCCGACAGAAAGCGCTTCATTTTCTAGTGCGCCACATAACGGAAGTAATACTTCACTCGGGATATGTGGTAGCGCATTAATTAATATTTGACTATAGTTTTCATCACTATTGGCGTTTTCTTTTAGTCGAACGGCAAAGTCAGTAATGCCTTGTACACCAACCATCTGCCAGTTATCCCAACTATCTTTCCCAGATAGGTAAGCTAAAAAGGGTAATAAGTACTCACTTGGCGCTTGTTTTAATTCAAATTTAATTTTGCTATTTAATGCTGCTAACTTATATTGTGCAGGGGTATATAAATAAGGATTATTCTTTAGTAGCTCTTCTTGTTTCTCATTAGCATCTTGCATTAAATCATTGCCAAGTGCTTCAATTATAATAGCAATAAAGTGATTTCTTGCACCTTGATTTAATAAACCACGCTCATCAAGAGGGAGTTTTAATAGCCATAAATAAGGCTGAGGTGACTGCTTTTGCCAAAAAGCAATTGCTATACATGCATGGCCTTGAGAAGGGGTAGGATAAGGAATCTGGTTTAATTCAATTTTTTCAAATTTATCTTTTGATATTTTTTCTATTTTTCGACCGATGTCATAAAATCGAAACTGAGAATTTGATGAATGCAAAAGCTGTGAAATAGTGTCGATAGTATTCATAAAGAGAAATATTAAACCAAAATAAAGAGGGATTGAGTCTGTGCGCTATTATAGAGATAATGCGCGTATCTAGCAAAATTAAAAATGTTATTATGTCTTTTTACTTTGATAACTCAGAACCTGAAAAACCCGTGTTAAATATTTTATATCAAGATGAATATCTTGTTGCGGTAGATAAACCAGCAGGATTATTTGTTCATCGTAGTTTTATGGATAAAGATGAAATTTATTTTGCTTTGCAATTAGTGCGAGATCAAATTGGTCAGTATGTTTATCCTGTACATCGATTAGATAGACCAACATCGGGTGTTTTATTATTTGCCTTAACTAAAGGCGTTGCGCAAAAGATGAATGAAGTTTTTGCCAATAAATCTAATAGAGCTAATGGCAGTATAGATACTAGTACAAGAGCAGAGTGTCAACTTGAAAAAAATGATGAAGCTGAGTTAACAAAGATTTATTATGCTTTAGTGCGCGGCCACTTGCCAATAGCAGATGAAAGAATAATGATAGATCATTCACTTAAAGAGAAATTAGATAAACTTGGCGATAAAAGTGTAAGTCGTGATAAAGCGCCGCAATCAGCGCAAACTTATTATGATGTTATCAAACAAGCAAGTTTACCTGTTGCATTAGGGAAGTTTGACAGTGTCCGTTATTCTTTAGTTAAATTAGAGCCTGTAACGGGGCGACGACATCAAATTCGTCGTCATCTAGCGCATTTACGGCACCCTATTATTGGTGATATTAATTATGGTGATAACAAGCAAAACCCATTTTTTATTACGCATTTTGGTTTTAAACGGTTAATGTTGATTGCTCAGTCATTAAGTTTTATTCATCCCATTACGGGGTTGAAAATAATAATTACTGCTGAGTTTGATGAGCAGTGGAAGCATGTTTTTAAAACGTTAGATTGGTCATTTAACGACTTTTAAGTGACCAACTTCATGATACATTTTAAATGAATAACTCTTCGTCAATCGCTTAGAAAAAACATTTGCATGATAAAAGCCTATGCTAGTGTTTCGTGCCATTTTGGTGAAAATCAAATAACACTAAGGTACTAAATATATTAGTATAAATTTGTGATGGTTGAAAATGCTAAACCGCTAATTAATTTGGAGCACTTATATTAACGGCATTAATATCTTGTGATATGAGTTCTGTATATGCACTTTCAGCTCTATAATTTGACTTGTCTGAGTTTCTATCACCTTTTATTTCAACCGCATAATTTGAAAAAGAACTAGTATAGCTAGCTCTTTCTTGTTCGAAAGCTAACATCATTGCTTGATCTGCTGTAATTGGTCTATTTAAAAGAGATATTAGTAATTGATGATCAGAATAAAGTGCTTTTTTGATCGTATTTTTATTTGTAGGTGTAAATTTAGTATGAGAAAAGTTATTATTTATAACTCCACGAGAGTATCCATTTTCTGAAAAATAACTATCACTGACTTGTTCGGTAGAGCTACAAGCAAACAGAAATAAACAAAATACTAAACAGATACTATTTTTAATAGTAAGCCGATTTAAATAAGATAAATTTAAAGAGTACATAACAAACCTTTACAACAAAATATTGTCTATAAGCATGAATGGCAAATGTTATGCCAACTAAATATTTGACACATGTTTATTGTTGGATTTGTTTTTTAATTAATTGAAAATAAAGATTAAATGTTATTTTTAAATTTCGTTATTATAAAAAATAATTTATTATTTTAGTTAAGTTGAATATTCATTTTTGATTGAATTATAATCGTCAATTTTTTGTTGTATTATGATTGTTTTTTCTGCTGACAGTGTTTTTTTAACCTTTTTGTGAATGCAACAATAGGTGCGTAGCCTTGTTGATTATTTTTCTTGCTTAAAGGTGTTTCTAACTCTACTTAAATCCAGCATCTTCAACTTCAACTGGGATGGGTTTATATGCTATGAAACTAGCTTAGCCACTAGTTTTTAATTTTTCGATAGTTTTAACTATTAGTTGAGCTGTTTTTTCAGGTTGCTCAAGAGGAAACATATGACCACCAGAAGTTGTCATTAGCTGAATGCTTTTATTTAATTTAGCAAAGTTTTTAAAATAACTGTGTGGACAAACATCTGTTTGATCTGCATAAATCAAGTAGGCAGGGATCTGTAGTTTATTTTTATAGCTAGATAGGTTTTCGGCTATACTCCTAAATATATCCGCCTCTACTCGTGAAGAAAAAACTAGCTCTAATTGTTCGTTTTTCTCAACAACGCCGTGAGTGATATAATCTTTTAAACAGCGACTATCAAAATTTTTGAATAGTTTTCTATGAGAAAATAACTTCGCTATATCTGTACCTAATGGCCACTGAGTTCTTCTTATTTTCGCTTTTCCTGCAGGACTAAATTTATCAATAAATCGTGTTTTTTTAATAAATTTCACTGCAAATGCCGTACTACCTGTTATTACGGGAGGATCTAACATAATCAATCCTTTAAATAATTCAGGCTGCTGGCAAGCAGCAATAAAGGAAATAACGCCACCAAATGAGTGACCAACACTGATAACTTGTTCTTGTTGATGAATTTTTAATTGTTGCTTTACAAAATTAATAAGTTCATCAACTAAAGGTTGCCAGTTGCTTTCCACTGGATATTGATCATCATGACCATATTTTTCATGAGATATTACTTGGTATTGTTCAGGTAAATAATTGAATAAAGTTTGGTAACTTCCTGCAGGAAAACCATTAGCATGAACAAAATTAATAAGTGTTTTTGACATATTAGGATAATTAACTATATAGAGTAACGTATTGTTAGGAAGTTAAACGCTAGTTTGAATTTTGTCAATGTTCATTTTGAAACTAGAGCAAATTTTTTAAAATTCATTAAAAAACCCAGCTTAGCTGGGTTTTGACTGTGAAAAAATTACTTAAGAAAGATAAGCTAAAATTCTTCCAACATATACTCTAATGAGTCTTCATATATTTTTAGTTCTTTTTCTAGTTGGAATCTATCTCTTAATTGTTCTATTTCGCGCCATTTTCTTTTTTTATTTGACATTGCTTTTTCTTTTGCGGGTTGACTAACTGACTTTAACACCTGGCTTAAATTATCCATAAAAGTACCCCTTAATAGATTTTCTGCAAAAACATAAATCAACTGCACCTTTTAAATATCATATTTTTTGATTGATGCAAATAAAAAACGCACATTTTTTAACAAAAATGTGCGTTTAATATATGTTTTATGATATTTGTTTGGGCGATAGTTATTGCTTAAAACATTTCAGCTAGCTGCTTTTCAAGCTTAAGTTGGTCAATAGCAAAATTACGAATGCCTTCACTTAGCTTCTCTGTCGCCATAGCATCATCATTCATTTGCCAACGCCACTGTACTTCAGTAATGGCAGCTTCTTTTGATATTTCTTCATTGCTGGCTTTGGCGTGAAGCTTCTGTTCAACAAAATTTTCATTATTAGCTAATTCATTCATTAATTGTGGGCTGATAGTTAATCGATCACAACCAGCAAGCGCTAATATCTCTTCAATATTTCTAAAGCTGGCACCCATTACTACTGTGTTATAACCTTTGCTCTTGTAATAATTATAGATTCTTGTAACAGAAACAACACCAGGATCTTCATCACTTGGGTATTCAGTACGACCTGTGTCTTTTTTGAACCAATCAAGAATACGACCAACGAATGGAGAAATAAGATAAACACCTGCTTCTGCACAAGCTCTTGCTTGTACAAAACTGAATAGCAAAGTTAAATTACAATTAATACCTTCTTGTTCAAGTTGTTCGGCAGCTTTTATACCTTCCCAAGTTGAGGCAAGTTTGATCAAAATACGATCATTACTAATGCCTGCTTCATTGTACATTGCGATCAATTTATGGGCTTTGGCAATTGAAGCACTGGTATCAAATGAAAGTCGAGCATCTACTTCCGTGGATATACGACCAGGAACCGTTTTTAATATTTCTAAACCAATTAACACTGAGAATCTATCTGCCGCATCAATAACTTGCTGATTAGTAGTATTCGATTGCGCTTTTGCCCACGTCACCGCATCAAATAATAAATTTTGATATAACGGCAATGCGGCTGCTTTTAATAATAAAGATGGGTTGGTGGTAGCATCTTGTGGTTGAAATTTAGCAATGGCTTCAATATCACCTGTATCGGCAACTACCGTGGTCATTTGCTTTAATTGTTCAAGTTGAGAAGGGGAGTTTGTCATGATGAGCCTATAGTTTTGCTAAAAATAATAATCAGTGGGTATATATTAAATAAATATTACTACATTAATTTAATAAATGTACCCCTATAACCATATTTGTTTAAAGTTCTCACTATTTTTCAAAATACACCGTAACTATCTATAATCCGCTATGAATGTTTCTCTTACTTAAATTAAAGCTATGTTATAGTTTATATTATTAAAACCCTCAAACAGATAAGTTGAGTATATTATGTTACTTGTTGTTTCTCCTGCAAAAAAATTAGATTTTGAATCTCCTCTGGCAACAACTCAAACGAGTCAAGCAACTTTGCTTGAGCATAGTGAAATGTTAATAGAGCGCTGTGTAAAACTTTCTCCTGATCAAATAGCCACGTTAATGAAATTAAGCGATAAACTCGCAGGACTGAATGCGGCACGCTTTGGCGAATGGTCGCAGCCGTTTACACCTGAAAATGCTCGTCAAGCCGTGTTAGCTTTTAATGGTGATGTATATAGTGGTTTAGGTGCAAATTCATTTAGTGATGATGACTTTTACTTTGCCCAAAAGCATTTTCGTATACTATCAGGCTTGTATGGTCTACTTAAACCGTTAGATTTAATACAAGCATATCGATTAGAAATGGGAACTAAGCTTGATAATCTTCGTGGTAGCAATTTATATCAGTTTTGGGGAAACATCATTACCAATGAGTTAAATAAAGCATTAGCCGAGCAGGGTGATGATGTGTTAATTAATTTAGCTTCAAATGAGTACTTTAAAGCAGTAAAAACAAAATCATTAAATGCGACTATTATAACGCCACAATTTAAAGATTGGAAAAATGGTCAATATAAAATGATCAGTTTTTTTGCTAAAAAAGCTCGAGGCCTAATGGCACGTTATATAATTCAAAATCAATTAACTGACGTTAAGCAATTGAAAAATTTTGATTTAGCAGGATATCAATATAACACTAACTTAACTCAAGGCAATGAGTGGGTATTTACACGGAAAGAAATATAAACCCATCCGACTTAAATCCTGTATCTTTAAGCTGGATAGGTATAGTGTTGCTGATATGTCTAACAGTATATTTATTTTAATTTCTACGAGTTAGTATATTAAAGATACGTTTAGTTTAATTTATCTTCGAACAA
>JADGDH010000211.1 GCA_016745015.1 Colwellia sp. | reverse complement strand
GTCCAATGTTTAAACATCATTTAAAAGTAATAATTAAATCATAAAACTATTTTATAACGATTCAACTATATGACATTACTTCTTTTAAAAAAAATACTGAAAATTAATAGATGCCAATATACGCTATTTTACTTTTTAATAGTTGTCCTAATTCAAATATCTACGGTAAATGCAAATGATGATTTGAGCGTGATTGAACTTTCATCGTTAGGTGCTTTTGAAGCAAGATTTTCAGAAGTAGAAAAAGTTGAAGAAATTAAAGGGCAAAGCTTAATAGGTGAAGTTGGTTATATGCCAGGTAAAAATTTTTCTGTGGCATTCCCATTTAATGTACAACGGATTAATTACTTAGTAAAAAATGGTAGCTTAGTCAAACAAGGCGATATTGTAGCATTTGTTGAAGGATATGATGTACATCACTTTATTGATGAATATGAATCATCAAAAATATTATTAGACATTCAAAAAAAGCACTTTCAAACGAATAAACAGTATTTCGAAAATAAAAGCATTAAAAGTTCACAATGGATAGAAATAACAAAAAGCTATTATGAAGCCAAACTAAACTTTGAACACCTTCAGCATCTAATGTCTTTTTTATATATTGATAAAAATGAAAAAATCAGTCTAATAAGCCCTAAAGACGGGATAATACAAATACCGAACTTAATAGAGAGCAAGCTAACTGGTGAACTTGCCTTTGAGGTATTAAATACTAATGCTATTAAAGTAAAAGTTACTACACCACTTTTATTTTCCTCAAGCTTATCCCATTTTGAAGTTAGCTCTACATGCACGCTTAGTGTTAATTATATTGAAAACATTGCTGATAAATTTCACCAGAGGTTATGGGCAGAGCCGACATCAACAAACTGTAAATTAACTTTAGGTCAATCTATAAAAGTTACTCCAATTAAAAATATTGATGGATTTAAAATTGCCAAGTCCGCCATTTTTGAATTTGAAAACAAAAATTATATTGCGATCAAAGTTAAAGAAACTCTTTCTTTAATTCCTATCAACCTTATAGGCACAAGTGAAGGTGAGTATATTTTCACTACAAAAGAGAATATAGATGCCAAACAGGCACTCATTAGCTCTGTAAGTATTCTTCAAGGAAGCTTACTTGGTTTAGGAGCAGAGTAAATGCTAAACCTACTCATTAAATTTTCTCTTACACAACGCTTATTTGTTAGTATTTTCGTTCTGCTAGCTATGTTTGTTGGTGTGAAGTCTTGGTTAGAAATACCCGTTGATGCTTTCCCTGAAATATCACCAACTCAAGTAAAGATAGTACTTAAATTACCAGGCATGAATGCCTTAGAAATTGAATCTCAAGTGACACGTATTATTGAGACCGAACTATTGGGTATACCCTCTCAAGAAATGCTTCGTTCAACGACAAAATACTCCATTACAGATATCACCATAGACTTTAAAGATGGAACTGATATTTACTGGGCAAGGCAACAGGTAAACGAGAGGTTAGTCAATATTATTCCCACGCTGCCTTCAAGTATAAGTGGTGGTATGGCCCCAATGAGTACGCCATTAAGCGAAGTATTCATGTTTACTATCGACCACCCTACATTGTCACTTACAGAAAAAAGAGAGTTGCTTGACTGGCAGATTCGGCCTTTGCTTAGAACTGTGCCCGGAGTAGCTGACGTAAATAGCCTCGGTGGTTTCGTAAAAACCTATGAAATAGTGCCTGATATTTTATTAATGCAACAATACAACATATCTTTTGATGATATTGAATTTGTCATTGCTGCCACCAATCAAAATGGAGGCATTGGACGTATTGTTAAAGGGAACGATACGCTTATCCTTAGGACTGAAGGTAAGTTTACCGATATCGACTCTATAAAAAAAACTGTGGTTAAGATAGTTGAAAATAAGATAGTACGACTTCATGACATTGCAAAAATTCAGGTAGGTAACCTAACGAGATATGGTGCAGTTACCAAAGATGGTAAGGAAGCTACTCAAGGGTTGATAATAGCATTAAAAAACAGCAATACCGCACAAGTAGTTACCGAAGTAAAAAACAAACTTAAGGTAATAGAGGCATCATTACCCAAAGGAACTAAGATCAACGTTTTTTATGATAGATCTAACTTAATTGATACCGCAATTAACACAATAACAAGCGCATTAGGACAAGCCGTTATTTTAGTCATCATTCTATTAGCCATTTTTCTTGGAGATATTCGCTCTTCTTTAGTCGTTTCATTGTCACTACCAATGGCAGCACTAATGACATTTATTCTAATGAAGCAATTTAATTTATCTGCAAACTTAATGAGCCTTGGTGGACTTGTTATTGCTATCGGTATGTTAGTCGACTCTTCTGTGGTTATTGTAGAAAATATAGTAAACAGACTAGCAAGTAATCAACACTTGCCTAGATTGCATGTCATTTTTAGGGCATGTAAAGAGGTAGCAACGCCTGTATTTTCCGGCACTATAATAATAATAATAGTATTCTCTCCTCTATTAATGCTTTCAGGGTTAGAAGGGAAGCTATTCACCCCTGTCGCACTTACTATTGTATTTGCTATGTTAAGTGCATTGATTTTGTCACTTACCATTATTCCAATACTCGCCTCTTTGTTACTAAAAAATGAAGCGATTAAACCGCCTAAGCTTGTTGTGATTTTACAGAAGTTTTATGTAAAAACATTGTCTAAAGCTACTAATAAGCCTACCTTTTTAGTTTTATCATCACTAAGTATATTAATTATTAGCCTAATACTTTTTAAAGATTTAGGTAAGAGCTTTATGCCAGTGCTTGACGAAGGTGACATTATTGTTCAACTTGAGAAATCACCCAGTATTTCCTTAGCATCATCCATAAGTATTGATGAGCAAGTTGAAATAGCGTTACTGAAAAACATTCCTGAAATAGTACAAATTGTTGCTCGTACAGGCTCTGATGAACTCGGTCTTGATCCGATGGGATTAAATGAAACTGATGTATTTATGGAGCTAGCACCAAAAAGTGAATGGCGCTTCGATACAAAGCAAGAACTCATTGAAGATATTCGTAAAACACTCATTAAATTCCCAGGTATGAATGTAGGTTTCACACAGCCCATTCAAATGAGAGTGTCTGAAATGTTAACCGGTAGCACTGGAGATATTTCTATCAAAGTCTTTGGCAATGACATTACGACACTTGCTTCTTTAGTTAAACAAATAGCTACGTTGGCGAATAAAATTGAAGGCTCTTCTGACGTACAAATGGCAATAATTGAAGGTGGGAAGTATATAAACATAAAACTCATTTCAGAAATTTCGAGTCAATTTGGTTTATCAACTCAACAACTTAGTCATTACTTAACATCACAACTTGAAGGACTTCAAACCT
>JADGDH010000064.1 GCA_016745015.1 Colwellia sp. | reverse complement strand
GAGCGGCAATTGTTAATGATTTTACGAAGTATTACTTTTCCGGCAGAAAATGTTGCAACAATGGTAACTATTTGGGCCATTGATTTTCTACCAAGTTAATCCTCGTACTTTCAATAAACTAACTTTTATACTCATTACACTTGAAACGAGCATATTCAAGTGTAATAGGTATAATAGGACTTCATTATTAGTTTATTACTGTATCTTAACGTGACTTGGGGATAAACTAGCTCTGTTGCGCTAATACATCAAGCTCGTGCTGTTTAAGTAAAGCAACTAATTTAATTAGGGGTAAGCCAATAAGGGTGTTTGGATCGTCTCCCTCAAGCTTTTTAAACAAACAAATTCCTAAGCCTTCGCTTTTAAAACTACCAGCACAGTTATAAGGTTGTTCAGCATGTAAATAATTTTTTATTTCAGTTTGTGAAAGTTCATTAAAATGTACAGTAAAAGGCTCTACCAATGATTTTACGGTATTATTTGCACTATCCAATACACATAACCCAGTATAAAAAGTAATGGCCTTATTACTAAATTTAGTTAGTTGTATTACACCGTTTTCAAAATTATGCGGTTTACCTAATATTTCTCCTTCACATACTGCTACTTGATCTGAGCCGATAATAAGTGCATTAGGAAATTCATCAGCAACAGCTTTTGCTTTTTCAACGGCCAAACGCTCAACAAGTGCTTGTGGGGTCTCATCTGCTAAAGCTGTTTCATCAATATTGGGTTTAGCACACTCAAAGGTTAAGTTTAGCTTTTCTAAAATACTTTTACGAAAAGGAGAAGTAGAGCCTAAAACTAAGGTTTTCATGGTGATCCTTATGATTACATTAATTGTTCTATATTGATGAACAATTAAGCAAAAATTAATATATATTTGCTATTATTGGGGTAATCTATAGTTTTTAAATGAAATAAGCTAATTTTCTTTTGACACTTGCCTCTAGGGGCTTTAATATGCGCGCCTTATGCAGAATCTTAAGCTTCCGATAACAATTAGTCCATCCCGAAGTGCGCAACGTAGACTTGTGTGCCAGGGAGTATTTAAAATGTCGGAAATGACTAGGCTGCTTGCTATGGCTGAAATGCGTAGCGAGCAAGTTCAAGTTAGTGTTAAGTTTGATGTGGATGAACGTGGTTTGACAGTAATGTCTGGCACAGCATCGGCATTGGTTGCATTAACTTGTCAGCGGTGTAATGAACTTTTTGATACTGAACTAAAAGTAGATTTTGTTTTTAGTCCTGTAAAAAATGAAGAAGCCGCGATGAATATTCCGTCATATTATGATGTAATAGAATTAAATGAAGATGGTGAAGTAAACTTGCGAGAGTTAGTGGAGGAAGAGTTAATACTTATGATCCCATTAATTCCACGGCATAAAATCGAAGATTGTCCAGCCGATGCTGACAGTGTTTGGGGTGAATTGCCTGAAGAACTTGATAGACCGAATCCATTTGATGTATTAAAACAACTTAAATAGTTAAGCCGCATTTAGCAATTTAACTAATAACCGATTTTAGGAGTAACTCATGGCAGTTCAAAAGAGCAAAAAGTCTCGTTCAAGACGTGGCATGCGCCGTTCACATGATGCTGTAACAGCAGAAAACTTATCAGTAGATCCAGTGTCAGGTGAAACGCATCGTCGTCACCATGTGACAGCTGATGGCTTTTACAAAGGCGTTAAAGTAATCGCTAGTTAAGCGATTATGTTTTAGGCTTAAATAGTTTGAGCTTAAATAAAGAATTTCTAACCTTAGCGTTAGATGTTATGGGGGGCGATAAAGGCCCCCTTATAACAATTCCCTCTGCAGTAATGGCAATTAATCATCTGCCTAATTTGCATCTAATTCTTTGTGGTGATGAAAATATCATTACAACAGAACTTGCACGATTAAATATTTCCGAACAAACTTTAGCTCACCATAAACAATTATCAATTTTTTCGACCTCTGAAGTTGTTGAAATGGATGAAAAACCAGCTTTTGCTTTGCGAACCAAGAAAAACTCATCTATGCGTAAAGCATTAGATCTCGTCAATGATGGCAAAGCGCAGGCGTGTGTAAGTGCTGGAAACACAGGTGCTTTACTATCTATGGCACATTTTGTTTTAAAAACATTACCTGGTGTAGAACGTCCTGCATTAATTTCTTCATTACCGACTCATGATGATGATAAACATGTCTTTATGCTTGATCTAGGTGCTAATGTGTTTTGTGATTCACACGTGTTGTATCAGTTTGGTGTGATGGGTTCTGTAATGGCAAAGCAAGTTGATGGTATTAATAACCCTCGTATCGCGTTACTTAATATGGGTGAGGAAGCTATCAAGGGTAGCGACCATATTAAACAGGCTGCACTTGAATTATCGGAAAACAAAGACATTAATTATATTGGCTTTATTGAAGGTGGAGATATCTTTTCTAATAAAGCCGATGTCATTGTTTGTGATGGTTTTGTGGGCAATGTAGCGCTGAAAACGTGTGAAGGCGTTGCTCGTTTAGTATATAAAAAATCTAACGTGCTTATTAAAACAAACATTTTAGCTAAAATGTTAACCTTTCTTATCAAGCCTAGTTTAAAAAAATCATTTAAATCGATGAACCCCGACCAGTATAACGGTGCAAGTTTGATAGGATTGCGCGGCATTGTGGTAAAAAGCCATGGTAATGCAAATTCTAGCGCCTTTTTTTCAGCGATTATGGAAGCAGTTAAAGAGGTTGAGCGACAAGTACCTGAAAAAATTAAGCGCTCTTTAGAACAAGGCTTGTCGCCTCAATAATGCCTCATATTATTGTTCACATGTATTTACATGTGCTTATAAATAAAAAGAGTAAAATAAAATGAAAAATATTTCCCTACAAAGTAAATTAGCTTTCGTATTTCCGGGACAAGGTTCGCAAGCTGTTGCGATGTTAAGTGATTTTGCCCAAAATGAAATAGTACAAAATACCTTCAAAGAAGCGTCTGATGCATTAGGTTATGACTTATGGCAATTAGTTGCTCAAGGTCCAGCAGAACAACTTAACCAAACCCAGCATACTCAACCTGCATTGTTAACAGCAAGTGTTGCTTTATGGCGTGTTTGGTTAGAAGAATCAGATGTAATGCCTACTATTTTAGCTGGTCACAGTTTAGGTGAATATTCAGCGCTTGTTTGTGCTGGTGTTATGTCATTAACTGATGGTGTTCAATTAGTTGAAAAGCGTGGCGAATACATGCAAGCATGTGTTCCTGCCGGTGTTGGTGCAATGGCGGCTGTTATCGGCTTAGGCGATCAAGAAATTATTGATGCTTGTAAGCAAACGCAAGAATCACATCAAGTTAAGGAAGTGGTGGCAGCAGTTAATTTTAATTCCCCTGGACAAGTTGTTATCGCAGGCCACAAAGCAGCAGTAGAGCGTGCAGGTGAGTTATGTAAAGCAGCGGGTGCAAAACGTGTATTGCCTTTACCTGTTAGTGTACCTTCTCATTGCGCTTTAATGAATAATGCGGCTGACAAATTGGCTATTGATCTTGAAAGTATCAATTTTAATACGCCAACGATTAATGTTATTAATAATGTTGATGTGTCGATTGAAACAAGTAATGAAGCAATTAAAACAGCTTTAATTAAACAATTATATAGCCCTGTACGCTGGAGTGAAACTATTACACAATTTGGTGAGCAAGGGATTACTCAAATAGTTGAAGTAGGGCCAGGAAAAGTATTACAAGGCTTAATAAAGAGAATTAATAAAGCGATTATTTGTGTATCTTTAAATACGGAAGATTCACTAGTGAAAGCAAAAGAGCTTACGAAAGAAAGCTAATGTCAAAAAGTTAGTATTAGAAAGTTAATATAGCTAATATAAGTAATAGGTAGGAATTAATATGTTTTCATTAACAGGAAAAGTAGCACTTGTTACGGGTGCTAGTCGTGGTATTGGTAAAGCTATTGCGATACAATTACAAACATTAGGTGCTATTGTTATTGGTACAGCTACATCAGAGCATGGCGCAGAAAAAATTGCCGAATATTTAGGTGCTGGCTCTTCAAAAAGCATGGGTTTAGTATTAAATGTGACTAATGATGATTCTATTGCTGAGATGTTTTCAGCTATTAAAGAAGCCCATGGTGGTATTGATATTTTAGTTAATAATGCAGGTATTACACGTGATAATTTGTTTATGCGTATGAAAGATGATGAATGGCAAGATATTATCAATACCAACTTAACTTCGGTATTTAAAGTGAGTAAAGCGGCAATTCGTCCTATGATGAAGAAGCGAAATGGTCGTATTATTAATATTGGCTCTGTCGTTGGCTCAATGGGTAATGCAGGGCAAGTGAATTATTCTACAGCTAAAGCAGGTTTATTAGGTTTTACTAAATCTTTAGCGCGTGAAATTGCTTCTCGTGGTATTACTGTTAACACGGTTGCTCCTGGTTTTATTGATACTGATATGACGCAAACATTAACCGACGAACAAAAAGAAGGGATTTTCTCACAAGTTCCTGCCAATCGTTTAGGGAAACCAGAAGAAATTGCCAGTACTGTTGCTTTTCTAGCCTCTGATGCAGCAGCATATATTACGGGTGAAACTATTCACGTTAATGGTGGTATGTATATGGTGTAACCCCTAAAAATAAAGGGCTACATTGTTTTATATAACTATTTCAGTTTCGTCAACAGGTTAGACCACATAAAAAAATAAAGCTATAGGCTTGCATGGTAAGCTTTTGACGAATACACTACACGCAATTTGAAAAATTATACTTTCAGTCAGTAAAGGAAAAAGCAAATGAGTACTATCGAAGAACGCGTTAAAAAAATCACTATTGAGCAATTAGGTGTTAGTGAAGCAGAAGTTAAAATTAATTCATCATTTGTTGATGACTTAGGTGCTGATTCATTAGATACAGTAGAATTAGTAATGGCGTTAGAAGAAGAATTTGATACTGAAATTCCTGACGAAGAAGCTGAAAAAATTACTACAGTTCAAGCAGCAATTGATTACGTTAACGCTAATCAGTAATTGCTGGCTAGTAATCACTGATTAGTAATTACCAGTTATGTTATAAAACATAATTTGAAAAATGTAATTAAAAAGAGCGGTATACTTATCAGTTAAGTGGCCGCTTTTTTTATATCCACATTTTACACCAATATAACTAATTTTTTAAGAGGTAGGAAGCGATGAGACGTGTTGTAGTTACCGGTCTTGGTATGCTTAGTCCATTAGGCAATACTCCTGAGGCAACTTGGGAAAACTTACTGCTTGGTAAAAGCGGTATTAGTAATATTGATCATTTTGATACTTCTGAGTACACCACAAAATTTGCGGGTTTAGTGAGGGATTTTGATGCGCAAAACTATATGGAAAGAAAAGAAGCAAAAAAAATGGATCTTTTTATTCAATATGGTGTTGCTGCAGGTGTACAAGCAATCAAAGACTCAGGTATTGAAGTTAATGATGAAAATGCACCGCGCATTGGTGTAGCGGTTGGATCAGGTATTGGTGGGTTAGGCTTAATAGAACAAAATCATGAAAAAATGCTAAAAATAGGTAGCCCCAAAAGACTCTCACCATTTTTTGTTCCCTCTACAATCATTAATATGATTTCAGGCCATTTATCTATTATGTTTGGTTTGCAAGGCCCTAACATATCAATTACTACTGCTTGTACAAGTGGTGTACATAATATTGGTCATGCAAGTCGAATGATTGCTTATGGTGATGCTGACGTTATGGTTGCAGGTGGTGCTGAAAAAGCTTCTACTCCTTTAGGGATGGGCGGTTTTGGTGCTGCGCGTGCTTTATCTACACGTAATGATAACCCTCAAGCTGCTTCTCGTCCTTGGGATAAAGATCGTGACGGTTTTGTATTAGGTGATGGTGCTGGCGTTGTTGTTGTTGAAGAGTATGAACACGCAAAAGCACGTGGTGCAAAAATTTATGCTGAATTAGTTGGTTTTGGTATGAGTGGCGATGCTTATCATATGACGTCACCACCAGCTGATGGTGCAGGTGCAGCGCGAGCAATGAAAAATGCATTAAATGATGCCAAGTTAAATGCGAATAAAATTGGTTATATTAATGCGCATGGCACATCAACACCAGCAGGTGATATTGCTGAAACGAATGCGGTAAAATCAATTTTTGGTGCCGATGCATATAATGTTTTAATGGGATCAACGAAATCGATGACAGGACATTTGTTAGGTGCAGCAGGCGCTGTAGAATCTATATTTAGTATTCAAGCCTTAATTAATGGTGCTGTCCCGCCAACTATCAATTTAGATAATCCAGGTGAAGGTTGTGATTTGGATTATATTAGTGATTCTGCTCGTGATATTAACTTAGATTACGTATTGTGTAATTCATTTGGTTTTGGTGGCACGAATGGTTCGTTAATTTTCAAAAAAATATAATGTAACTTGAAATTAATTGATTTAGCCTAAATACTTAGCATCTTAGCAACGTCTTCAGGCTTTTACCTTTTTAGTGAACCTTCTATGAAATTTTGCTTGGTTAATGGAATACAACAAAATCATATCGATATTGAAAATCGTGCTTTGGCTTATGGTGATGGTTTGTTTACTACGGCAAAGATCTTTAATGGCAATATTCAATATTTAGCCGCACATATCGAACGTTTAATTTTTGGTAGTCAAAAACTCGGAATTACTCCTCCTTCTCTTTATGATTTAAGAGAACAATTAGTCTCCATAGCAAAAAATTATTCACAAGCTGTACTTAAGGTTATGATTGTCGCAAGCAGTGGTGGGCGTGGTTATGCCCGAGCAAAAGAAAACAATCATGATTTGATTATTATGGTACATGACTATCCTGAGTATTATGATGAGCTTATTCGCACAGGAATTAACCTAGGTATTAGCAAACAAAAAATAGGTATTAATCCTATGTTAGATGGTTTAAAACATTTGAATCGGCTTGAGCAAGTATTGTTAAGGCAAGAGTTATCAACTAGAGATGAAGATGATTTATTAGTGACAAATATTCATGACGAAGTGGTTGAAGCGACGAGTGCTAATTTGTTTTTTTATTTAAAGGGTAAACTGCATACGCCAGACGTTAGCCATAGTGGCGTTAACGGTATTATGCGTCAAACCATATTGCAACACTATCCTGATACTATAGTAAAATCAATTTCCTTAAATGAAATTGATAAAGCAGAAGCAATGTTTGTTTGTAATTGTGTAATGGGAGTTACACCTATTGCTACCTTTAATGACAAGGCCTTGCCTATGGGGTTACCATTAAAACTACGTAATAATATTAATAATATATATAAGCACAAAGTTATAAATACAGCGACAAATTATGAATAGGTTACCCATGAAAAAAATATTACTTTTTGGTATAAGCCTCTTCGTTTTATTCATTATTGTTTTTTTTATTTTATTAGAAAAACAAATGAATCAACCTTTACCTATAGAAAAAAATCAATTGCTTATAATTAAACGGGGCAGCACTGTTGCATCGTTTTCAAAAGAATTGGTGAGTAAAGGTTGGATTGATAATCGTTTTTGGCTTAGAGCATATGTTCGTTTGCAGCCTGACAAAGCTATAATTAAAGTTGGAACTTATCAAGTATTAGCCAATTCAAACTTACAAAGCTTACTTGCATTAGTTACTAGTGGAAAAGAGCATCAATTTAGATTAACGATTGTAGAAGGAACCACCTTTAAACAATTAATAACTCAGTTACAGAACCAGCCATACTTAACGCATAGTTTACATTCATTAAGTGTAGAGCAAATATCGAAAAAATTAGAAATAAAACAAACTAACCCAGAAGGGTGGTTTTTTCCAGAAACCTATGCCTTTACTCAGGGCATGGAAGACTTTAACGTATTAAAACGTGCTCATGCCGTAATGCAGGCTACATTAGCAAAGCTTTGGCAAGAAAGAGCGGTAGGCTTACCTTATGAAACACCGTATCAAGCGTTAATTATGGCTTCTATAATTGAAAAAGAAACGAGTTATATACCAGAGCAACCTCTTATATCATCTGTATTTATCAATCGTTTAGCAAAAAAAATGCGTTTGCAAACAGACCCTACTGTTATTTATGGGCTAGGTGAGCGCTATCAAGGTAATATAACTCGTGCTCATTTACGAGAAAAAACAGCTTATAATACCTATAGAATAAATGGCTTGCCGCCAACACCTATTGCCATGCCAGGTTTGTCAGCCGTTAAAGCAGCTCTTAATCCCGCTAGCAGCGATTATTATTATTTTGTTAGTGGTGGTAATGGGAAACACGTATTTAGCACAACATTAACAGAGCATAATATTGCGGTTAGAGATTTTTTGGCAAAGCAGAGAAGTAAGAAATAGTTAATAGTTAAGTTGTGATTATATTGTTATGAAGAATATTATAGTTTCAGATGTTTTTGGTAATACTCCAGCGTTAATAGCGCTTGGTAATGCTATTAACGCCGATGTTATTGTTGATCCTTACTTGGGTAAGCAGATGAGCTTTAAAGATGAATCCCAAGCATACACTTACTTTACTGCCAATGTTGGTATTGATAATTACCTGAAAATATTGTTAAAAAAAATTGAAGAATCTTCTGGCGAATGCACATTAATTGGTTTTAGTGTTGGAGCTTCTATCATTTGGCAATTATCTCAATTAACATCAATAAAAATTTCTAATACAGTGAAATATGCCACTTGTTTTTATGGATCTCAAATTAGACATATGACAGAGTTATCACCGAGTTTTGAAGTGAAGCTCATTTTTCCTAAAAAAGAGCCACACTTTGATGTTTCAGCATTACAGCAAGTGCTTGCTAGTAAACAGAATGTTACAACGATGCAGGTTGGTTTTTTACATGGTTTTATGAATAGCCATTCCAATAATTTTAGTCATGTCGGCTATAAAGAGTATTTAGAATTTTTACGAGCAGAACTTAAACCAAGTGCTTTAAATGCTTAATGTAATGGTCGAGAAAAGGAAGTGAAGTTTTAAAGTGTTTTGTTAAATCAACTGATTTAGAAGCAGCACTAAAAGCTAGACATTATTTGTGTATATTTAAGAAGCAAAACCTAATTAAATGAGAAAGATATGAATAAAGGTTTTATGGTTGTTTTCGATGGTAGCAATGGTGCAGGTAAAACAACAGTAATTAAAAGCGTTGAAAAATACCTAATTTCAAAAGGGCTTGATGTTTTATTAACTAGAGAGCCTGGAGGAACACCTATTGGTGAGAAAATTAGAGATGTAATATTAGATCCCAAAACACCTGAAATGTCTTTTATGACAGAGTTAATGTTGTTTGGTGCAGGGCGCGCACAGCATATCCAAGAAAAAATAATTCCAGCATTATCAGCAGGGAAAATAGTTATATCAGACAGGTTTGATGCGGCAACATTTAGTTTTCAACATTTTGCTAGAGGCATAGATTTAGAAACTATCATCAAAATAAATGATTTAGCATTAAATGGTTTTAGTCCTAATATGAATATTATTTTAGATCTAGATCCTGCGGAAGGCTTAAAAAGAGTACAAAGCCGAGGAGAAGGTCTTGATCGCTTAGAAGATGAAAAAGCAGACTTTTTAATAAGAGCTAGAAATGGCTATTTAAAACAAGCTGAACAGTCTCCTGATAAATTTGAAGTAATTGATGCCTCTCAATCTAAAGAAAAAGTCTTAGAAGATGTTATTCAGGTTATTGATGCATTACTTGACTCTTTGCTAGATAAGCGCCTTTAAAATGAAACCTTGGTTATATATACATCAGCAAATATTCAGTCGTCAATTTAGCGCTAATAGTTTACCTCATGCCATTTTAATTAACGGCGCCACTGGATCAGGGAAACTTGAATTTGCCCAGTGGTTAATATATTTATTAAGCTGTCAACAGCCAGAAAACATTAATAATAACCAAGAAAATAATGACCAAGAAAGTATTTTACAAGGCTGTGGTCATTGTAAATCGTGTTTACTGCTAAATAGCAAAACTTACCCTGATCACTTGAACCTTATAGCTGACAAAAATAGCATAGGGGTGGATGATATTCGCCAAGCTAATGGCTTTTTACAAAAAACAGCACATTTAGGTAAATTTAAAACGGTATTAATTGAACATGCGCAAACAATGACTCAAGCAGCAGCTAATGCATTGTTGAAAACCTTAGAAGAGCCTAGCGCTAATAGTGTTATTATTCTATTAACGAATGACATTGAAATGTTATTACCAACGATTGTTAGCCGATGTCGAGTGCTTAATATTAGGCCAAATATCGGTCAGGCCTTGTTACAGAGCATATCAGGTGAATGTCTAAAGCTTGAATCAAGCACTGAATTAAATAATCGCTTTATTAATATTACTCAATTACCTGAGTTGACTGATATAACAATCAATGAAGCATTTAAAAATTTTAAGGAGTGCTATATTAACCTCCTTTCAGGTCAGCACGTCGAGTCTCAACTACTTCAACAGTTGTTAAATAATGAACACGGATTACGTTGGTTAGAGCAAATAACCGTCAATTTGCTTCGAGAACAATTTATTACCGCTAATGAATTTTCTAATATGCTTGCACTTGATGCAGAACTTTTGAATAACCTCTATAAAGTTATCATTAATGGGTGTAAAGTAATAAAGTCTTATACGCAGGCAAATAAGCAATTCGTTTGTGAACAACTTATTATGTCGATAAGTGATCTAATTGAGCAAACTAAAATTAATGGGCAGGAGAGCTAGTTTGATCCCAATTAATATTGAATTTCAGTCAGAACATGACTTATATGTTTCATACATGCCATTTTTAAAAGAAGGTGGTTTATTTGTTCGTACTGCAGAGCCTTTTGATTTAGGTTCAGAAGTTGAATTAAATGTTTTATTACCCGACTCATTAGAATCTTCACTGGTAAAAGGTGAAGTATGTTGGTTAACTCCTACGGGGGCACAAAATGGTACGCCTGCAGGAATAGGTGTTAGTTTTATTGATGATCCTGATAAAATACGCCATCAAATAGAACAATCAATTGCACGACAATTAAGCTCTTCAGAGCCCACTTTAACAATGTGATTTTCCTGTTTTATAATATACTTTCAAATTAATATCATTAAAGCTCTTTTAGCACAGCGCATTAAGAGCTTTTTGCTTTCGTATTTTTACTTTTAATTCATACTGTTATTGGAGTTCCCTGTTGTTTATTGATTCACATTGCCATTTAGATCGCCTTAATCTATCACTTTATGATGATAATTTGGCAAATGTTGTACAAGCAGCAAAAGATGCAAAAGTGAATAAACTTTTGTGTGTTAGCGTTACTTTAAAAGACTTTCCTGCTATGGCAGAGAAAACGAAAGGTTTTGATAATGTATTGCTTTCTTGTGGTATGCATCCACTTAACCAAGAAGATGAAGTGAATATTGAACAACTTCGCATGCTAGCTGATGATCCTGCGGTAATTGCAGTAGGAGAAACGGGTTTAGACTATCATTATGCGCCTGAAACAAAAAAGTTGCAGTTAGACTCTTTTAAGAAACATATACAAGTTGCGAAAGAACTTAATAAGCCTTTAATCATTCATACCCGATCAGCACAGCAGGACACCTTAGACTTGTTACGCTCTGAAGAAGCAAAAGACGTTGGCGGAATTCTGCACTGTTTTACAGAATCTTGGGATATGGCTAAACAAGCGTTAGATTTAGGTTTTTATATTTCCTTTTCTGGCATCGTCACATTTAAAAATGCTAGTGCGTTAAGAGAAGTTGCTAAGCTTGTACCTAATGATAAATTTTTGATTGAAACGGATGCGCCATACCTCGCGCCTGTTCCACATCGTGGTAAAGAAAACCAACCTGCCTATGTTGTTGAAGTTGCAAAGCATTTGGCAAGTATTCGTGGTCAATCAGTTGAAACTATTGCTCAGTTATCAACGGATAACTTTAATCGCCTTTTTAAATTATAATTTTCTTCTTAAAATCAAGATAAAAAAAGCCCAAACAATTTCAGTTTGGGCTAAAAGGAGTGGCTCAAAGGGGTTTGAGCCATGCGCTATTTACGTTTAAAGCATAGTTAATAAATCACATAAATGTATAGTACTTACTATGATATTTATGCAAGTTACTGCGAGCATCGAGAGGAAATATAGTGGTTAACTCTTTATACCACCAAAGAATCTTTTCCTGTACTAAGTAAGTGTAGTACATATTTTTATTAATACGAATTATTTTTATTTGATTGTTAATTTATTATTGTTTTATCTTATTTTTTTGTATTTATAAGCATCATACTTTCATCAGCAAAACCAACACCAGCTTCGTTGTAAAAGTTGAATACTTTATCGATACCAAACTCTTCCAATTGAGAGCGTTCATCATCATAACGTGCTATTGCTGCAATTTTACCTTGATATCCTGCCGATCTTAATTGATTGGTTATGCTCTTACTGTCAATAACATTAGGTAAGGCAAGTAAAACAAGTTGTAAACTAGGTAAGTTGATTTTCTCCCAAAAAAATGCATCTTCAGCGTCACCACAATAGGCCTGTATGCCTTGCTTTGATAACCAATCAACTTTTTCTGGCTCGGCATCTAACCCCCAAACAAGTGTATTATCATGTTCACATATTGCTCGATAAGCACCTATGCCAACACGGCCCATGCCAATGATGACAATTGGTGCTTTTTTAGGTTGGCAAAAAGTATCTTCGGCTAAGAATTCTTTACGTTCAAATTGGTAAAAGAATTCTTTATATTGACCAAAAAAAGTATGAGCATAACGATATAAAATATTCGTGATAATAAAAGAGATGGCGACCGCTAAAGCTAAAATAACTAACCATTCGTTACTTAACCAACCGTTAGCAACACTTATTGCTGCAACGATCAAACCAAACTCACTAAAATTACTTAAGGCTAAAGCAGACAAATAAGAAGTTCGACAACGTACTTTTAATAGGCTTAATAGACCAAAAAAGAGGGTGAATTTAAATGGAATAATAAGCACTAATAGAGTAGCTAACCCCAACATTCCTAACGTAGGTATTGCGCTAAACCCTATAGATAAAAAGAAGCCAATAAGAAATATATCTTTAAAACTTAATAAAGATTTATTTATTTCACTTGCCTTAGGGTGTGAGGAAAGAAACATACCGATTAATAAAGCGCCTAAATCGCCTTTAACATTCACTAATTCAAATAATTCATAACTTCCTAAGGCAACAAAAAAACCTGTTAAGGGAATTAGTTCACCATGTCCAACCTGGTCGACAATTTTGTTAATTATAGGTCTTACAAAAAATAAAAATAGCAATGCTAAGGCCCATATTGATGGCATTTTTCCTGTGGCGAATACCAAGAATGCAACGGCAATTATGTCTTGAATTACCAGTATACCTACGGCCAGCTTTCCGTGTCTGGTACGCATTTCTCCATTTTCTTCAAGCAGTTTAATCACACACACAGTACTACTAAAACTTAAGGCAAAAGCAATGAGTGTTGCTGTTATTAAGTCTAATTCTGCGAAATAGCCAATGGTTGTTATAGCAAATAATTTGATAATAACAACAGTAAATATTATCCAAGTAATGGTATGGAGTGAGCTAGTTAACCAAACTTCACTTTTAAATAAATTTTTAACATTAAGTTTTAAGCCGATAGTGAATAGCATTAAGGTAATGCCTAAATTACTTAAAATTGTAAGACTGTCATCAGCTTGATAACCTAGAAAATTTAATGCAAAGCCAGCTACAAGGTAGCCAATTGAAGGGGGAAACGAAATAGACTTGGCTGCTAGGCCACAAATAAAAGCAAAAAAAATCCAGATAAAGTCCATAATATAGCTCTAGTTAAATTGTTACGCTGTTAACGTTATAGTGATAAGTTTTTTTGGCTCTTGAAGTATATACCCATGTTACTTCAGACATCCTGAAATACATCTTTAACTCACTTGGGTATAAAGCAAGTTTCTATTATCATGTACTAATAATATTTAAGGGGTAACTTACTTCGTCTATAAGAAGTTTACCTTAAAAACAACCTCTTGCACCAGTTAAAAGAGCAATTGTTAGAAACTTTATAACCATTATCTTTAATTAATGCTTTAAAAATTTTTAATTTCAGCTGAACCCTTTACCCTGAAGTAACATGGGTATAAATGTTAGACTCTGTAATCACTAAAAGTGTGTAATGAATAAAAGTAACCTGACGCATTAAATGCCAGCCCTAGTAAATACATTGAACATGCAATAAAACCTGTTAAACAACCAGTATTGATGTAACAGCCCATCATAAAATAGCTAAACCACTCAAAAATAAACAAACAATTCCACGGCCCTTTACAATGCTGTATAATACTCGCCATATATAATAGCACCAAAACAAGTTAAGCCACTATGTCCGTAGAACAATTCGACCCAAGCACCAGTAATTCAGCCAAAAGCCAAACAACAACGCTAGAAACACCATCTAAAATGATTGCTGAACAAGCAAGTGCCCAAATAGAGTCAAATAACAACTCAGAACGCGCTGCAAAGATAGGCTTTTTGAGTCTCGGCTGCCCAAAAAACCTTGTAGATAGCGAACGCATTTTAACTCAACTTCGAACTGAAGGTTATGATGTAACTAACAGCTACGATGATGCTGAATTAGTGATTGTAAATACTTGCGGCTTTATTGATTCAGCAGTACAAGAATCTTTAGACACCATTGGTGAAGCATTAGCTGAAAACGGCAAGGTTTTGGTTACTGGTTGTTTAGGTGTGAAGAAAGATGAAATTATCGATCTTCACCCTAATGTTCTTGGTGTTACTGGTGCACATGCTTACGATGAAGTGTTAGCTCAAGTACATGAACATGTGCAGAAACCAAAACATAATCCGTTTATTGATTTAGTGCCAGAGCAGGGCGTTAAACTTACCCCTAAGCATTATGCTTACTTAAAAATATCAGAAGGCTGTAACCATCGTTGTACTTTCTGCATTATTCCGTCAATGCGTGGCGATTTAGACTCGCGCCCAGTAGGCGATGTATTAGGTGAAGCAAAACGTTTGGTTGATGCTGGCGTTAAAGAATTATTGGTTATCTCGCAAGATACCTCTGCTTATGGTGTTGATGTTAAACATAAAACCGACTTTTGGGATGGTATGCCCATTAAAACGCACATGCAACAGTTGTGTGAAGAATTAGCGAAACAGGGGGTATGGGTGCGCTTGCATTATGTTTACCCTTATCCACACGTGGATAAAATTATTCCATTAATGGCAGAAGGTAAGATACTTCCCTATTTAGATATTCCATTTCAACACGCCAACAAACGCATTTTAAAGTTAATGAAGCGTCCTGGTAGCTCAGACCGTGTATTAGAGCGAATAGCTAAATGGCGTGAAATTTGTCCTGAGCTGGTTATTCGTTCAACCTTTATTGTGGGATTCCCTGGTGAAACAGAAGAAGAGTTTGGAGAGTTATTAGACTTCTTAGAAGAAGCACAATTAGATCGTGTTGGCTGTTTTAAATACTCGCCAGTAGAAGGTGCTACGGCTAATGCTTTACCTGATCATGTTTCAGAAGACGTGATGGAAGAACGCTTACAGCGCTTTATGGCCGTACAAGCGAGAATTAGCGCGGATAAATTACAAGCTCGTATTGGTCAAGAATATCTTATTCTTGTTGATGAAGTGAATGACCTTGGCATAGTAGGGCGCTCGTATATGGATGCACCAGAAGTTGATGGTAAAGTGTATTTGTCAGATGATTTCGATGCTGAGCCTGGTGATCAAATATGGGTACAAATAATTCATGCCGATGAACATGATGTTTGGGGTGTTAGAGTAGAAGATTAATTTGAATATCTTTTGTTAATACCAAGTAATAACGTTGAT
>JADGDH010000063.1:13311-15886 GCA_016745015.1 Colwellia sp. | reverse complement strand
ACAAAAAAAAGGGAAGCATAATGCTTCCCCTTCGCTATTTCAAATAGCTTATACTATTACTTTATAAACTAAAAAATAAAGTCTTCGCTATCAAGTTCCATCATTGACTCTGTACCATTTGCAAGACAAGCCGCATGTCCGCTAGCTCTTGGCAAAATACGCTGAAAATAGAAACGTGCTGTTTTGATTTTAGCTTGATAAAACGCTTTATCGTCATCACTAGCAGCTAATTTATCTTGAGCCACTTTTGCCATTTTAGCCCAGAAGTAAGCAAGTACTAAGTAACCTGAATACATTAAATAGTCAACCGAAGCGCCACCAATTTCATCGGGGTTTTTCATTGCTTTCATACCAATGCTTTCTGTCATTTTTTGCCAATCAGCGCTATAAGCCATAATAGGTTTAATAAATTCTTGCATCGCTTCATCGGTTAAATTTTCAACACAGAAAGCAGTAACGTCAGCACCAAATGGTTTTAATATTTCGCCTTTAGATCCTAAAACTTTACGTGCTAATAAATCAAGTGCTTGAATACCTGTGGTGCCTTCATATAAACAACTAATTCTCGTATCACGCATTAGCTGTTCCATGCCCCACTCTTTAATAAAACCGTGACCACCAAATATTTGTATACCATGGTTAGTACATTCTAACCCTGCTTCTGTTAAAAATGCTTTCGCTATTGGCGTTAATAAAGCTAACTTGCTTTCTGCTGTCGCTTTTTCAGCTTCATCTTTACTCGCATGACCAATATCAACTAACTGAGCTAAATAACCAATTAATGCACGGCCACCTTCAGCAATAGATTTTTGGGTTAACAGCATACGACGTACATCAGGATGAACAATGATAGGATCAGCTGGTCCATCTGGGTTTTTAACACCTGTTAAAGAACGCATTTGCAATCTGTCTTGTGCGTAAGCTAATGCACCTTGAAAAGAAGCATCTGCAGCTGCAACACCTTCTGAAGCTACACCTAAACGAGCAGCATTCATAAAGGTAAACATACAATTTAAACCACGGTTTATTTCACCAATTAAGTAGCCTTTAGCACCATCAAAATTAATAACACACGTAGCATTGGCATTGATGCCCATTTTATGCTCGATTGAACCACAAGAAACAGCATTTCTGTCAGCAACATCACCTGCTTCTGTTACATTAAATTTAGGAACAATAAACAACGAAATACCGCGACTTCCTTCAGGAGACCCTGGGATTCTGGCAATAACAATGTGCACAATATTGTCAGATAAATCATGGTCACCTGCAGAGATAAATATCTTAGTACCGCTAATAGCATAGCTACCATCATCATTTAATTCAGCTTTAGTACGTAACATACCTAAATCTGTACCACAATGTGGTTCAGTTAAACACATGGTTCCAGTCCATGTTCCGTCAACTAGTTTTGGCATAAAAGTATTTTTTTGAATATCACTACCATGTTCTTCGATTGTTGCTAAGGCACCATGACTTAAACCAGGATACATAGCGAAACTATGGTTTGCACCCGAAAAGAATTCATTAATAGCCATATTTAATGAGTGCGGTAAACCTTGCCCACCAAAGTCAACACTTTGCGCTAAAGTCGGCCAACCGCCTTCTACATATTGTTGATAAGCATCTTTAAAACCGTCAGGTGTTGTTACTTCACCATCTGTCCAAGTACAACCTTGCTCATCACCAGTTTGGTTTATTGGGGCAATAACTTGCTCAGTAAGTTTTGCTGCTTCACTGACGATAGCATTAACCATATCAAGGCTAGCATCTTCATAGCCTAGCTTTTGGTAGTGGCTGTCACAATCTAACAACTCTTGCATTACAAACTTCATATCTCGAACTGGGGCTTTATACTCTGGCATAGGGTTTCTCCAATATTTTATTCAGCCGCTTACGATATTTAATACGACTGGTCAGTGGTCGGACTTTCAAACAGTTGTTTGATTAAATCATGTTCTTAGTCTTTTTAAAAGGAAATTTTTTGAATTGCCTCCTTAAATTGACTAAGTATAGATATAAAAATCAAAAAAGAAGCAAAAATGCTCTCTTAATGACTTTCTAAAAAAGCAAACACACTACCAAAAGCCTGTTCTTGATATTGCTTCAAACCAGTATCACGAAAATCTATATCAATTTGACTTTTTGATAATTCTTTTTTAATAAAACTACCCGATAAAATTTCAACATGTAACTCTTGTATCAATTGAATAGCGGCTTCCAGTTTAAACCCAATAGGCCCTCCCGCAAACTTCCCTTTTAACGCTCGCCCTCTAATAAGCACATGAGTTACTTGATAATCTTCCATTAATTTAGCGAAAGTGAATTGAAATTTTTGTACTTGTTCTGCATCACCTGCATTATCTAAACTAACCTTTTGTACTCGGGTATGAGGAATATCATACAAATTGTTTTCTTTTGACATAATACAAATTATTGCTTCATTACCTTTTATTTCAACACCACATGCTTTCATAAAAAACTCTCATTACTATTAATTATTACCATTATAGCGAAATACTAAAAATAAGAAAATGGAAGTCACATTAACTTAGCGTTATCATTAATAAAATAA
>JADGDH010000063.1:0-13211 GCA_016745015.1 Colwellia sp. | reverse complement strand
TAGCGAGTAGCGAGTATGAAAATTATCGATCCACACCTGCACTTATTCAATGTAGAGCAAGGTGACTATCATTGGTTAAAGGCTGAAAAACCTCCTTTTTGGCATGATAAATCATTGATTAATAGAACTTATACAGAAGGCGATTTAGCACTTTCGCCTCCTCTAGAGTTAGTTGGTTTTGTTCATATTGAAGCAGGCTTTGATAACAACCAACCTTGGCGGGAGCTTGTCGCGTTAGAGCAAAGCTGTAATAAACCTTTTCGAGCCATTGCTAATATCGATTTAACAGTATCGAGCCAATATTTTGAAAAAAAAATAGAAAAGTTAGCCAAACTTCACTCATTTGTAGGTGCTCGCCATAGTTTAGATGAGCAAGCCTTAAGCTTGCTAACCAATAAACAGGTACTGAGTAATTTTAAAAAGCTTAATGACTTTTGTAATAAAGTTAACAAAATCAAGCAAGTTAACCAAGGCTTGATCTTTGAAACACAACTACCACTTACTGAAGATACCTCCGTTAATGCTCTTTGCAAAGTTATGAGCATCAACCCCGATATCTCTTTCATTATCAATCATGCAGGTTTTCCACCTGCTGACACCCAAACAATTGAATGGCAGCGTTGGCAAAACAACTTACTTAAGCTGTCCATGTTCCCGCATGTAACAATAAAATGCTCTGGTTGGGAAATGACAAATCGAAACTATCAACCAGACTGGCTGAATAAAAATTTAGCCGTAGTACTCAAGATTTTTGGTGATAAAAAAATGATGCTCGCAAGTAATTTTCCATTATGCTTATTTAGCAAAACCAGCTATCAAGATTATTGGCAATCCATATTCACCAGTGGTTTTTTTCAAACATTAACAGAGCAAGAAAAAAACGCATTGTGTTATGGCAATGCGCTTAAATATTATCACTTAAAATCATAAGTTTTAAAAAATCACACTCTTTGTTACTTAATCACAACATAGGGAGATTTTTTAACTACTGCATCATTTAACTCAATGCCAATACCAGGCACTTCGGTTACTTTGAAAAAACCATCAACAGGCTGAGGATCCTGTAAACATAATTCACGATTCCAATCTTTTATCGCATATGTATGATGCTCATGAATTAAAAAATTAGGAATAGCCGTTTCTAAATGCAATGATGCCGCTGTTGCCACTGGGCCACCACAAACATGTGCTTGTATACGTATGTCGTAAACATCAGCATAGTCACACACTTTTTTAGCTTCGGTGAAACCGCCACATAAGCCTACATCAGGCTGTAATACATCAATACTTTGCGCTTCAAAATAAGGTCTTACATCCCAACGATGATATAAACGTTCGCCACCGGCAATAGGAACGTTCACTCTATCAGATACTTTTTTATGTACCGCTGAATTTAAGTAGTTTACTGGCTCTTCGTACATCATACAGCCAACCTCTTCAATAATAGCACCCATTTGTATGGCTGATGCTGCGCCCATTAATGAATGCGATTCAAAAATAATATCAACATCTTCACCAACAGCGTCACGTATAGCACGCAATCTATTACCGAATAAACGCATTTGTGGTTTCGTAAATAGCTTAGTTCTATCAAACGATGAGCTGCCGTCTTTGTTATAAACTATTGGATCAACTTTAACCGCATCATAGCCTTCGCTTACGGCTTTTAATGCCGCTTGTGCATATTCTTCTGGCTCAATCAATTTACTAATTTCGCTGTCCCAATCAAACTGTAATTGGCTAGCATAAGTACGCAGCTTATCGTTTACTTTTCCACCCAATAATTGATAAACAGGTACATCTAATGCTTTAGCTTTAATATCCCAAAGAGCAGTATCTATAGCACTCATAGCAGAATAAAGCACAGGCCCTCCACCTAAGCCCCAAAAGCTTTCTCTCAGCATACGTGACCACAACAGTTCGGTATTAAAAGGGTTAAAACCAATTAATATTGCTTCACTAATTTCTTTGATCATAGCGGCGGCGGCGCTGTGCCCCCAATCATAAGCTAAGCCTGCTTCACCAACACCACTAATGCCTTCATCGGTATGTATACGTATAAATACTGGGTTCCAACCGGGACGTTTAGGACATTCAATATCAAATACTTCAATATGGGTAATTTTCATGTGTTTCTCTATTTTTTATAAATATTAGTTCTATACCCATTACACTTGAAGATGCTCGTTTCAGGGCATCTGAGTGATTCATATTCAAGACGCATTTTTTTATTAATGGTCATTCCCTTAAAAACAAATGCAACGCAGAAGATGATTTACTCAGTTACCCCCAAAGGGCGAGTTTTAAAGGCTTACATGCTTCGTTATTGATTTCGACAAGGGAACAACCATTCTCCTCTATCAATGCCTTGCCTCTAAGCCTTTAAATTCTCGCTGAAACCTGCATCTTCAGGTGTAATGGGTATATGTCTTCATTCTATATACTAATTCTATATAGATTTTTGAATTCACCTATTAATCGGCAAAGTCTGGATATTGGCGATAAACACGCCGCAGCATTGCTGGCCATGCTTTTTGACCACCCGTTTCACCACTATGAACAATAGTAGCTTGTGCTTTAATACCATCAATAATACTTTGCGGTGCATAAATAGGTTTCATATTTGTTGCCATAACCTGTAATTGAACCTGACAAGAACGGATTAAATCATACATATGCATAAATGCATCACCAATGGTTTTTCCCATGGTTAGCGCACCATGGTTACGTAATAACATAAAATTAGCATCACCTAAATCATGTTGTAATCGTAAAATTTCTTCATGATTAACCGCTAAGCCCTCATAATCATGATAGCTCATTGATGCAAGCGCAAACATTGAATACTGGCTTAATGGTAAAAGCCCTTCATCTAAGCAAGAAACGGCAATAGTTTCATTAGTATGTACATGCATAGCGCAAATATCATCATGACGAGCTTCATGTACTGCACTATGAATAGTAAAACCAGCAGGGTTTATTTCAAAAGGGCTATCTTTATCAATAATATTACCGTTAATATCAATTTTCACTAAATTAGATGCAGTGACTTCTTCAAAAGCTAAACCGAATGCATTAATTAAAAGGTGCTCTGTTCCAGGAATACGTGCTGAAATATGGGTATGAATTAAGTCATCCCAACCATGCATTACCATTAGGCGGTAACTGGCGGCTAAATCAATGCGTGTTTGCCACTCTTCTGGTGAAACTTTATTTTTTAAATTTACTTTCGGCACTTTAAACATTTTGTGTCCTTAAATTAGATAATTTAAACTCAATAAGTAAATATTAACTGAGTAGACCCTTTCATTAAAGAAAGAGTTACAATAACTTACTATTTTCAATCAATATGACGCTTTTATATGTGTATTTTATTCTTTGCTATCAAGCAGCACCCTAAATATCCAATGATTATTTGTGCCAATCGCGATGAATTTCATCAAAGACCTGCGCAAGCGATGCACTGGTGGCCAGAAAAAAATGAGCAATGTGCAATATTAGCAGGTAAAGATTTACAAGCCGGTGGCACTTGGCTTGGTTTGAATAAACAAGGGCGATTTAGCGCCTTAACCAATTTTAGACAACCTCATCTTTTTGATGAAAAAAAACAGTCTCGCGGTAATTTAGTGTTGCAAGCACTCGCCAAAAAAAATGATGATATAGTATCGCAGTTAAAAACATCTGCTGATGATTACAACGGCTTTAATTTAGTTTTCGGACAACTGAACAATTTAGTTTGTTTCGACAGCGTTTCAAAAACACAGAAGATCTTAACCTCTGGTTTTCACAGCTTATGTAATGGTGCACTGGATGATATTTGGCCAAAAATGGCATTAGGACAAAACCAATTAGCAAAAACAGTGCAAAACCACTATTTAGATGTAGACAAATTGTTTGAGCTAATGAGTAATAACAAGCAAGCCAAAACTGAGAGTTTACCCAATACAGGCATACCTTTAGATTGGGAAAGACTACTAAGCTCTATTTTTATCGTTTCACCTGAATATGGCACTCGTACTACTAATATAATAACCCAAGATAATAAAGGGAAAATATCAGTTTATGATAGAAGTTATAACGAGAAAGGGCTTTGCATCAAAAAACAAACATTTGAGATACCTCCCTCTTAACTAAAAAACAGTCCTTTTATAATTGCGGCAAACAAAATAACAAAAACCAATATACGGCTAGCTTTGCTAAATTTTGCTTGCTGTTCATCGCTCATCGGTTTACCAAAGCGCTCGCCTAAAATAACCATCAGCGCGACGACACCAAACACACAAGCTAATATAATTAATAAAGTCATATTTTCCTTTTAAAAATTTTACAAATGCTAGAAATACATTAACATAGCTAACTAGCTTTATTTATCTTTTATTGTTACGTATATCTATGACACAAACAGATGATTTTTATCAAAAACGTCGATTCATTATTCGGCTTGGCAAAGCCCTTCATAAGCTAGGCTCTACTGCGTATCGTTTAGAAGATAACCTGCTTTCTATTGCCCATTTTTTAGATCTTCGCGCTTCCTTTATGATTACACCAACCGCACTAACATTTATTTTGTCTGATGATGAAGACGATCAACAATATAATCACTTGTTACGTGTTACACCTGGCGAAATTGATCTTGGCTCATTAGCGCGTATTGACGAGTTGGTAGACGAGCTAATCAATGGAGAACGAACATTAGCTGAAGCCATAGAACGTTTAAACGAAGTCAATGCAAAGCCACCTCCTTATGGTGTTTTATTAACATTTTTAGCTTTTGGTGCATCAAGTGGTGCCTTTGCTATGTTAATGCATACCAGTTGGCATGATGTTTTTTGGTCAACTATATTAGGCTTTGTTGTTTTTCTTTTTGTTGTATGGGGTGAACGTTCACGCCGCGTTACTGAAATGCTAGAGCCAATAGCTGCACTAACAACATCGTTGCTAGCCTCTCTTATTTCTATATTTGATCCTAGCATCAATATTCCTATGGTTATTCTTTCAAGCATCATCGCCTTTATTCCTGGACTGTCTTTAACTGTAGGCCTGTCAGAGTTAGCCGCTCGACATTTAATGTCTGGTACTGCTCGTATCATGGACAGTATCATGGTGCTATTTAAAATATATTTTGGCGCAGTTTTAGGCATGGCTTTAGGAAAACTTATCTGGGGTGATATAAGTTTTGTACCACCTGAAGTAATGCCAGTTTGGACTTCATGGCTTGCAGTAACTACACTTTCTATTTCTCTAGTTATTTTATTTAAAGTACGTTTAAAAGATGCGCCTTGGGGCATGATTGCAGGCTATATTTCTTTTAGTGTTAGTATTTGGGCTAGTGGCTATTTAGGTGTCGCTTTAGGTGCCTTTGTTGGTGCTTTTGCTTTAGGGATTTACAGTAATTTATTCTCTCGTATTATGAACTTACCCTCATCTATAGTGCGTTTATTAGGTTTAGTTGTTTTGGTTCCGGGTAGTAAAGTTTATATCGGGCTAAATAATTTTGTTTCAGGAGAGCAAATGTTAAATGTTACTGATTTAGGCTCTCAAACCTTCCTTATTTTTATGTCTTTGGTGGCAGGTATTATTTTTTCAAATGTTGCCATGCCTCATAGAAAAACACTTTAGTGGTAAAAGCAATAATGAAAAAAAAGGCAATAACAAAAGCAAATACTAAAAGTAAGGTTAAAATTAATACCTATCATCATGGTAACTTACAAAGTAGTTTACTTGAAACAGCAACAGCAATGATCACCGAACAAGGTATTGAAGGCCTATCTTTGAGAAAACTGGCTGAACGTATAGGTGTATCTCGCACCGCCGCATATCATCATTTTAAAGATAAAAATGATTTGCTTTCTGCAATAGCCGCACAAGGTTTTACATCTTGGCAAACACAAACCCAGCAAATATTTGATAATAATAAATTAAGCGACAAGGAAAAGTATCATGCATTTGTTCACTTTTATGTACGCTTTGCAACCCAAAATGCCGCTATTTATAAGTTAATGTTTGGTAGCACACTTTGGAAAAAAGAAGGCACAAAGCCAAATAGCTCACAAACACTCATTGATGTGGCTTATCCTAGTTTTCAATATCAGGTTGAAATGACTGAAGCATGGCAACAAAAAGGCATCTTACCAAAGTCACAAAATTCATTACGTTTAGCACAAGTAACGTGGGCAACGCTACATGGTATAGCTCAATTAGTCATTGATGGTATTTATGCTGATGCCAGTCAAATTGATGAAATGTGTCAATGCGCTGTAGATTTATTTATTTCTCAACAAAGCTCTTAAAAAGTTTAGAAAAGTAGCATTCTGTCCTATTTAGTTATCCAGTCACCTCAATCTCACTTGTAAAAAAACAGTAAATCATTTATAAAATTTTAGTTGTACTAAAAAATGTAAATTGATGTGTCACCAACTAGAATTTTAACTAAATTATTCGTAACATCTATTTACTATGTTTTTCATCAATGCATATACATATACCCTTGTACAAATTGAAACATACAAAAAGTTGAAATACATAAACTAAACAAACAGTAAATATTTAAAATATAAAATGAGAATTAATAAATGAAAGCAATTATAGCAAGCGCAGTCTGTTCATCTTTGCTACTACTTAGTGGCTGTAGTAATAGCGACAAAAGTAATACAACAACACAAAGCAGTGTTGAAACACCGCAAAAAAATGCTTTAACCTCAGGTATTGAGCAAGCAAATATAGATAAAAGTATTCGCCCACAAGATAACTTTTATCGCTATATTAATGGCGGCTGGATGAATAGTCATGAAATTCCAGGTGATAAAACAGCTATTGGTTCTTTTTATGACTTACGCGATAAAGCCGATGACGATGTGAAAGCCATTATTGAAGAGCTTGCTGCTACTGAAAATTTAAAAATGGGTTCTGACGAACAAAAAGTAGCTGATTTATTTCGTTCATATATGGATACAGAAGCGAGAAACTATTTAGGTACAACACCTGTTCAAAGTATTTTCAATGCAATTAATAATCTTAGAAACAAAGATGATTTAGCGCAATTTTTTGGTACTTATTCAACTGCAGGCATAAATAACCCATTAGCCTTATACATTAATATTGATGCTAAAGACTCGTCAAGCTACGCCGTTCACATTTGGCAAAATGGCTTAAATTTACCTGACAAAGATTATTACTTTAATGAAACAGAACGTTTTATTAAATTACGTAAAGGTTATCTTGCTCACATTGAAAAAATGTTAAATTTAGCTGGCTTGCCTAACGCGAAAGAATCCGCTAAAAACATTATGGCATTAGAAACTAGCTTAGCTGAGTTTCACTGGACTCGCGTACAAAGTCGTGACAGCGAAAAAAGATATAACAAATTTAATACCAATGAGTTAAATAACTTAACTGATAAATTCAATTGGCAAGCATTTTTAGCCGCTGAAGGAGTTGCTAAGCAAAAAGGTATTATTATCAATCAACCTAGCTTTATTGAAGGTTTTGGTAAAGTATTTGATGAGACTTCATTAGCAATATGGCAGCAGTACTTAACATTTAACACATTAAGTTCATTTTCAAGTTATTTAACAACAGAGTTAGATAATGAAAACTTTAATTTTTTCTCTAAGCAACTTAACGGTCGCCAAGAGCAACGCCCACAGTGGAAACGTGGCGTAAGTGTTGTTAACTCAAACTTAGGCGAAGTTATTGGTAAAGTATATGTTGCCCGTCATTTTACTCCTGCGGCTAAATCTCGCATGAGTGAATTGGTTGAAAACTTACGTAATGCCTATGGTTCAAGCATTAACGATCTTACATGGATGTCAGAAGATACTAAAAAATCAGCGCATGAAAAACTTGCTGCTTTTACTCCTAAAATAGGTTACCCAGACCAATGGAAGGATTATTCAGCGCTAACAATCAAAGCTGACGATTTGGTGGGTAATCTCATTCGTGCTCGTAAAGAGTCGAGCAAAAAAGAAATTGCTAAATTAGGTGGTCCAATTCAAAAGTGGGAATGGCACATGACACCGCAAACAGTGAATGCCTATTATAACCCACCTGCAAACGAAATTGTTTTCCCTGCTGCTATTTTACAAGCCCCCTTTTTCAATATGAAAGCAGATGATGCTGTAAACTACGGTGGCATTGGTGCAGTAATCGGTCATGAAATGGGTCACGGTTTTGATGACCAAGGCAGTAAGTATGACGCAACAGGTAACTTACGCAACTGGTGGACTGAACAAGATCTAAAGGAATTTTCCGCACGTACTAAAGCACTTGTTAAACAATATGCTGGTTATCAAGTTTTTGATGACTTAAATGTTAATGGTGAATTAACCTTAGGTGAAAACATTGGTGATTTATCAGGTGTAACAATTGCTTATAAAGCTTATAAAGCCTCTTTAAATGGTAAAGAAGCGCCTATAATTGACGGTTTAACAGGCGATCAACGCTTCTTTATGGGTTATGCTCAAATTTGGCGTTCTAAAATTGTTGAAAAATCAATGCGTAACCGCGTTGCAACTGACCCACATTCACCGGGTGAATTCCGCGCACTAGGTTCGCTGTCAAATATGAACGAATTCTACGAAGCTTTTGATGTTAAAGAAGGTGATGCTATGTATATAGCGCCTGAAAAACGCGTTAAAATTTGGTAATAATATTTTATAAATATAATTTTTTGTAAGTATAATTTATTATAATATTCAAAAAGCAGCTTCGGCTGCTTTTTTGTTATCCTATTCATTTCTTTTTCTATTTCGCAACAACTAAAGTGCTTTTATTTAGCCATCTAAACATCTAAAGCTTGCTAATTATTTACTCTCCGCGTAAACTCGCTTTATTGGCTAGGGAATGAGGTGCCTTTATACTATTGAATAGTATTAAATAGTGTTTAATTATACTAAATGATATCAAGTAAGAATTCCTCAACTGTACCCGCAACTGTAGTTCGTTATTTTAGTTAAACATTTACTAATAAAATAAAACGATAAGTCAGATACTTAGCCTTTCAGAAAATACCAACAAACCTTAAACATTTTGTGTGCGGGATAACACCAACAAACTATGTCAATACAACTACATGTTGATCAGCTTTATTGGCAGATTGGCAACAAAATTATTCTCAATAATATCACCTTTAATGTGAATAAAGGTGAAGTGATCGGTATTATCGGCCCAAATGGCGCGGGTAAAACGAGCTTATTACGTTGTATTACTAATCAACAAAAAAACACCAAAACAGCTGTGTTCTCTGGCTCTATTCACCTAAAAAATAAAATAATCAGCCAATATAGCGCTAAAGAGTTAGCGCAACATTTTGCTCATGTTACACAAAAAGCAGAAGCTATTTTTTCATTAACTGTTGTCGATATAGTAAAAATGGGCTTATTACCGCATAAAAGTTTATTTGCTATAGACAATGATCATGACAAACATCAAATAAAATTAGCATTAAAAAAAGTAGGATTAGCGCACACTGAAAAAATGAAATATAGCCAACTTTCTGGTGGTGAACAGCAGCGTGCTTTAATAGCCCGAGCATTAGTACAAAAAGCACAAATCCTTATTTTAGATGAACCCACAAATCATCTTGATGTTTATTATCAACATCAAGTCTTAAACCTTATTAACCAGTTAAACATTACTGTTATTATGACCGTACATGACCTTAATTTGGCGAGTGAATATTGCCAACGATTATTACTATTAGAGCAAGGCCAATTAATTGCTGACGGTAAGCCAGAAGATGTATTAACTGAAACTCAGTTAAGCAAAGTATTTAGGTTACCTTGCATAGTGACACAAGATACATTAAATCAAAAACCTCGCGTATTTTTTTCTCTTGAACAAAAAAAAGCAACAAACATAGACGGTGTAAGTAAACATGAATAAATTGTTTTTTACTCTAATCGCTTTATTGCTTTTTATGCTAATGTCTTTAATCGCAGGCTTAAGCTTTGGCCCAACAAATTTAAGTAATGCGCAAGTTTTTCAATGCTTAATGGGCCATTGCTCTGACCAAGTAAGTCAAATGGTTATTTGGCAAGTGCGAATTCCACGCGTATTGGTTGCTTTGGTAGCAGGTATGGGATTAGCTATTGCAGGGGCTATTTTGCAAAACACCACACGCAACCCATTAGCCGATCCTTATTTATTTGGTATTGTTTCAGGGGCTGGTTTAGGGGCAACTATCGCTAACATATCTTTAGGCGAGCAGCTTGCTATAGCCCTACCACTTGCCGCTTTTCTCGGTGCATTATTTGCTATTACCATAGTACTTATTATTGCCAAAGTATTACAAAGCATGGAGCAATTACTACTTACGGGCGTTGCTGTGTCTTTCATGCTTGCGGCAATTACTCAATTCATTCTTTATTTTGGCGAACCTTTTGCCACTAATCGCGTTATTTTTTGGCTCATGGGAAGTTTATCTCGCGTTGAAATAAGCCATTTTTATATTATCGCTACCGTATTATTGATTACTATGTTCATCATTGCAGCACTGCACCGTCAGATTGACGCCCTATTACTAGGTGATGAAAGTGCTGCTAGCTTAGGTGTAAATGTTGATAAGTTAAGAGTACTTATGCTTGGGCTTTGTGCTGCATTAACCGCAACCATTGTTGCTTATTGCGGTGGTATAGGTTTTGTTGGCTTGATGATCCCTCATATAGTTCGGCAGGTTATTGGAGTAACCACATTAAAGTTGGTAGTTGGTAGTGCCTTAATTGGCGGTAGTTTTTTAATTTGGGTCGACATTATTGCTCGCTCAGCTTTAGCCAATGCAGAAATTCCTGTAGGTATAATTACTTCTGCTTTAGGCAGTATATTCTTCTTATTTATTATGGTTAAAACAAGAAATATTAATTAACAATATTTTTATAATTTAGACAAAAGCACAGGATGGCAAAATATGACAGATAACAGCACAAATAAAGACTTAGATAATAAAAATTCAAAACATAAAGAACGTATGCAAGCCGTAAAAGAAAAGGTTGACCAACGTATAGACGATGCCCAAGAAGAACGAGGTTTATTAATTGTTATTACAGGAAATGGTAAAGGCAAGTCCACTTCAGGCTTTGGCACCATTGCTCGTGCCGTTGGCCATGGTTTAAATGCCGCCGTTGTTCAATACATAAAAGGAACTTGGGCTTGTGGGGAACGATCTTTACTTGAGAATGCTGGCGTAAGCTTTGATGTAATGGCAACAGGTTTTACCTGGAACACACAAGACAAAACACAAGATATTGCCGCTGCACAAAAAGTTTGGCAGCGAAGTAAGGCGCTATTAAAAGATAAAAATGTCGATGTGCTTTTACTTGATGAATTAACTTATATGCTTGCCTATAAATATATTGATTTAGATGAAGTTATTAATGCTCTTAACAATAGACCCGTTAACCAACACGTAATTATAACTGGCCGTGCATGCCATAGAGCCATTATTGATTTGGCCGATACTGTTAGTGAAGTCAAATCAGTAAAGCATGCTTTTGATAACGGAATAAAAGCACAAAAAGGCATTGATTGGTAAACCGAAGGCGAGATTTTAATCTCACAAAAAACAAACGTAGACGGATTTCAGTCGCACTAAAAAATGTGAGTAATAAAGAAGAATGACTAAATATTTACTAATATTAGCTTTACTGAGTATTAACTTTGCTAGTAGTGCTACAACGGCTGGTAAGCATAAGCCTACCATTATTGCGCTTTCCCCACACATAGTAGAGATGCTTTATGACATAGGTGCGGGCGAGCAAATTATTGGCACTACCTCTTTTGCTGATTATCCTGAGCAAGCTAAAAACATCCCAGTTATTGGCAACTATCTACGTTTGCAAATAGAAAAAGTTATCACTTTACAACCCGATTTAATTATCGCATGGAAAAGTGGTAACCCCAGTGATGATCTAAGTAGGTTAAAACAACTTGGCTTTAAAATAGTATATTCGCAGCCTAATAACTTTGAAGATGTTGCCAACGAAATGCGTGAGTTTGGACAATTAACGGGGCATATAAATCAAGCAGAGCAACAAGCAGAGCGACTTTTGAGTGAACTTAAGGTAATTAAAAAGCAATACCAAAATAAAACACCAATCACAGTATTTTACGAGTTATGGTCAAGGCCCTTAACTACCGTAGCAAAAGGCAGTTGGCCGCAACAGTTTTTAACGATTTGCCAAGCGAATAACCCATTTGAACAAGCTAATACACTCTACCCGCAAATTAATATTGAGAAAGTACTTTTGTCGCCAATTCAGTTGATTATTCAACCCTTATCAATAAACCAAAGCGATAAAATAGGTTTTAACTGGCAAGATTGGCCTATAATTCCTGCTGTTAAAAATAAGCAATTAATTCAGCCTGATGCCGATGCTATGCACCGTATGACTATGCGCAGCTTAAAGCAATTAAAAATATTGTGTGCTGATATTGATAAAACTAGGGAGTTTGTTAAAAAGCTTAAGTAAAAAGCTACGTAAAGATCCTAGTGAAAAATCCGTTAGTGAGGGCATATCAAGGTTGATATCACCATACTAACATTTACCCTTAACTAAGTTATTACAATAGTAAGCTAGTTAAGTATATTTTCAGGTGTTTGTGCTTGCAAGGAACAAGTAATATCAGTTTCATTAATTAAGTGATCTATTTTATACGCCGATAAAATTGCCAAATACAAGGCATTTATTTCATTAACTAGTTGTTCTAGTGATTAATAAATAACGCCGTAGTTGGTAATTTTAGCAAGTAGAAATGATCACATACTTGGTGAGATTGATATAAATACAAATTAAACGGGAAGTTGGTGAATACTTACTATCACATTGATAATAAATATAACTCTAACACTGCCCCCGCAACGGTAATAATTGTTCATATTAATAATATATGAACACGTTAAGTCCGGAGACCGGCCTGAATTAACCATATACCTATTAGGTATTCCATCAAATATTCACGGAGGGTGTTTACTTTGATGACATTAATGAAGATAAAACATGAAAAAAACACTTTTAACTTTAGCTATTGCTAGCGCAATAGCACCAACATTAACTTTCGCAAGCCAAGCAGTAGACACTGCAACAGACGAAACAGAAAACATTATTGTTACGGCTAATCGTACATCACAAAACAGTGCCGATATACTTAGTAGTGTCAAAGTGATCAGCCGTGTTGATATTGATTTGTCATCTGCAAATTCTGTTGCAGAATTACTC
>JADGDH010000210.1 GCA_016745015.1 Colwellia sp. | reverse complement strand
TGCGGCATTAAAAATAGTTTCACCCGCTGCACGCTGCTCCATAGCAAATTCAACAATTAAAATAGCGGTTTTAGTTGATAAACCAATTAATAATACTAAGCCAACTTGAGCATAAATATTGTTAGCCATACCTACCGTATACAAAGCTAACATAGCACCAAATAACGCTAATGGTACTGCAGCAATAACCGAAAATGGAATAGTCCAACTTTCATATTGAGCCACCAAAAACAAATAAACAAATAAAATAGCTAAAGCAAATAAAATTACGGCTAAATCGCCTGCTTCTATTTCTTCTTTAGATTGTCCTGACCACTCATAAGTATAACCTTGAGGTAAGTGACTCGCTAACTCTTCCATTACAGCAATAGATTGTCCTGACGAGTAGCCTAATGCGGGCTGTCCCGTAATACTTGCACTTCGATAAAGGTTAAAGTGATTAATGGTTGTAGGTCCTAAAATAGGTGTTAGTTTAGCTAAAGTAGTTAAAGGCACCATGTCATTATCTTTATTACGCACATAATAGTGACTTAAATCAGACGGATCTTTACGATATTCGGTTTCGGCTTGAATAATAACACGGTACGTTCTACCAAATTGACTAAAATCATTAATATATAATGAACCAAGTTGAGCTTGTAAAGTGGAAAAAACATCCGATAAGGCAACCCCTTGTGCTTTTGCTTTATTGCGATCAACGTCTAAAAAGTACTGTGGTACATTGGCACGAAAAGTACTAAATACACGATTTAATTCAGGACGTTGATTAGCCTCATAAATTAAACCATTCATTACTTGCGCTAACTCTGCAGGTTCACGCCCCTCACTGTCTTGTAATTTAAACTCAAAACCTGAAGTAGTACCTAAACCAGGAATAGGAGGAGGATTAAACACCATAACTTGTGCTTCAGGCATTGCCCACAACTGCCCCATTAACCTTGTAATAATCTGTCGTAAGCCAAGCTCTGGCGCCGTTCTTTCTTCCCAATCTTTTAAAATAATAATTCCTAAGCCATTGTTTGAACCTGCACCACCAATTAACGAGTTTCCACTGACTGCTATAAGATTTTCTACCGCAGGATCCGCAATAATTATTTTAGTTATTTTATCTAGAACTGCTTGAGTTCTATTACTTGAAGCAGCATCAGGTAGCTGAATATCTACAAATAAATACCCTTGATCTTCATTGGGTAAGAAGGCGGTAGGCACTACAGTTGTTAACCAGCCAGCACTAAAAAAAATGATTGTTGCAAAAACACCAACACGCGTCACTCTTTTTAATAAAAAGCTAACAGTATGTGTATAACCTACGGTTGATTTTTCAATAACACGCTCAAAAGGTTTTAACCATGCTATTGGTTTCATGTGCTCTTTACTTAATAAAACAGTACAAAGTGCAGGGCTTAACGTTAGTGCGTTAATTGAAGAAATAATAACCGCAAAAGAAATAGTAACTGAGAACTGTTTGTAAAGTTCACCTGTCATGCCTGGCATAAAAGCAACAGGTACAAAAACAGCTAATAAAACTAATGTTGTGGCAACAATAGGTCCAGACACTTGTTCCATCGCTTTAGTTACCGCCTCTTTAATCGGTAACTGCTCTTCTTTTAATATTCGCTCTACATTTTCAATAACAATAATAGCATCATCAACCACGATCCCTATCGCAAGCACTAAACCAAATAATGTTATGGTATTTATGGAATACCCCATCACCAACATAAATGCAAAAGTACCCACTAATGACACAGGAATAGCCAACGTAGGAATAATAGTAGCTCGCCAGTTTTGTAAAAATATAAATACCACTAAAATAACTAACGCTACAGCTTGAAATAAAGTCACCTTAACTTCTTCCATTGAACGGTAAATAAATTTAGTTGTATCGTAAGGAATTACATATTCCAACCCATCAGGAAAACGTTCCGCGAGTTTTACCATTTCTGCTTGAATCAAACTAGCCACTTCAGTGGCATTAGCATCAGGCAATTGATATATAACTAAGAAAGCTGTTTCATTGCCATTTAATCTTGCTTGGGTTGAATAATCCTCAGCACCAAGCTCTACACGAGCAATATCAGTAAGTCTGACAAAATTACCGTTTCCTTGTGCACGAATAATCGTTTGGCCAAATTCTTCTGCGCTTTGCAATCGACCTCGAGCTTGAATAGAGTATTCAAACTGTTGATTAGGTGATGTTGGGCTAGCACCAAATTTACCTGCTGCCACAATCATATTTTGTTCTTGTAACGCTTGCTGAACCTCCGTAATAGTAACATTAAGTGATGTCATACGTTCAGGGTTAAGCCAAGCACGCATACTGTAAGTCATTTCACCCATGACCTGAGCTGAAGCAACACCTTTAATTCGACCTAGTGGCTCTACAAGGTAATTAGTTGCATAATTACTTAAAAAAAGTTGATCTAACCCCTCTTGTTTTGAGTATAAATTTACACCCAGTAACATACTACTAGATTGCTTTTTAACATTAACACCTTGACGAGTAACTTCCGCAGGTAAAGAACTTGTAGCCAACGCAACACGGTTTTGCACATTAACCTGAGCAATATCACCATCAGTACCAACTTTAAAAAAAACAGTAATAATTGCGCTACCATTATTTGATGCTGCAGAGTCAATATACATCATATCTTCAACCCCATTGATTTGTTCTTCAATGGGTCTTATTACAGACTCTTCAACCACTTGGGCACTTGCGCCCGGATAAACAGCTGTTATTTGCACCTGTGGAGGCGTTATTTCTGGGTACATATTTACGGGTAAAACACCCATAGCAATAAGCCCAGCTAACGTTATGACTATTGAAATAACAAAAGCAAATTTAGGACGATTTATAAAAGTTTTACTGATCATAACATTGGCCTTAAATTACTTTGTGTTTTCTGTATTTTCTGTATTTTCTGTACTTTTTGAATTTTCGCTATCAGTATCAGAAATTGTACCTGTTATTGCATCAACTTCTTTAGAAACAGCGTTAACTTCAATACCAGCTTTTACTTTTTGTAAGCCTTCAATTATAACTTTTTCACCTAGTTCAAGACCTTTTTCAACCGCCCACATAGCATTCAGTCTACGACCTAAAACAACATGACGTTGAGCAACTGTATTTTTATTATCTACTACTAAAACAAACTTACCTTGTTGATTCTCTTGTACTGCTGATTGAGGTACTAGCACCATACTCTCTTTATCTAAGCTTTCTAGTACTAAGGTAACAAACAACCCAGGAATAATAATACCTTTAGGATTAGAAAATGCAGCTCTTAACTCAATAGTACCCATGCCTTGCTCAATTTTAGTATCAGCAAAATCAAACACCCCTTTTTCTGAGTATTGTGAATTATTAGGTAAACGCATTGAAATATCTG
>JADGDH010000062.1:14026-15987 GCA_016745015.1 Colwellia sp. | reverse complement strand
GAAATTAATAATCACCTCTTAAATAAAAAAGCAAATTATAGCCAGTTTTTTAATTTATTAGTTATCCCTTGTGTTAGCCCTTGGGGTTACGAAACGATTAATCGGTGGAACCATAGAGCCATTGACCCCAATAGATCATTTTATGCGAATAGTCCATCTCAAGAAGCGGCAGCATTAATGGCCTTTATTCAGTCACTTAATGTTGATATATTTGTTCATGTTGATTTACATGAAACCACTGATACAGACAATACTGTCTTTAGGCCAGCACTGTCAGCCCGTGATGCAATAGAGCAAAAAGTTTGGAATATTCCAGACGGTTTTTATCTGGTTGGTAACACGTCTAGCCCTCAAGCTGACTTTCAAGGAGCAATCATTAAAGAAGTTGAAACAGTCACTCATATTGCACCTGCGGATAAAAATGGCAAGCTTATTGGTGTTGATATAGAACAACTTGGTGTTATTAACTATGCAGGAAGAGAGCTAGGACTATGTATGGGATTAACAGATGCTACTTATGTTACTACCACAGAAGTTTACCCTGACAGCCCTCAGTCAGATGATGAAAACTGTATTATTGCGCAGGTTTCGGCAGTAAAAGGTGCGCTTGATTTTATTATTAAACGCATCTTTAACTAGCACAAATGAGTAATGATTTAGTGAAACTATATAAGCTTTATCAAGGGGGTATGAGTATATTTTTTAATTATAATTTATTCTTTATTTTCTATATAGTTAACCAGGCCTTCTTCACGCAAGGCATTGTAGGCTGTTTCTAGTTTATTCATTAATTGAAGTGCATTTGGACTATTTTTAGAAACTATAAAAAACAATTCTACCTCATATAGATTGACATATTTTAAATCGGGAATATTCAACTCTTGCAATACACGATCGGCAGGGTGCTTATAATCCAACAAATATTCGGCTCTTTTATTTTTTAACATTAAAAAAGCAGCTTCATGTTGTGAGTTATACATGATATTGATTTTATTTTCAGGATCAACTAAATAGTTAATCAACCCATCATAACCATAACCACGTATCGCAATAACACTTTTCTCAATTAAATCATCTTTAACACTAGGTAGAGGTGTATCGCCCGTAGCATAGACTCTTAGTTGTATATGAGAGATGGGCATTTTGCTGTAATAGACTTGTTCATCATATAAAGGAGAGCCTTTAATACCGAGAAATAAGTCAGTTGATCCTGTATTAAGGTTGCGAAAAAGCCGCATGGGAGGGTAAGAGTTAATATTGTAGTCCAGATTCGCCTTTTTAAGAGTCGCAACCAAAATATCTAAACATAGCCCTGAATGCTTACCGTTTTCATTAACTACATAAAAAGGGGGGAAGTTGATAATACCAGTTTTAATCTTTGCCCCTATAGCCAAGTTGATAGAGCATAACCATATAGTTAATAAAGTAATAATCGTTCGAAGCGTTTTATTTATGTAACTCACCATTAATCTATCTAAATAAGCTTATCAATACTTTAAGCCTAGTTTAACATATATAAAAAATGCAACAAACCATGCATCTTTCACCACTTTCTTTTCAAATTTTGATTATCATATTAATTCTCATACCGAATAATGTATTTCATATTTAAAACTTCCCTATGGCTACATGTAGCTATATGCTCTTCTTTTTGTAAGATATATCTTACAAGCTCGTGAGATATGTTGTTTTTTTTATCTTGTTATAACCAGTTGTTTTCTATAAGTGTTTGAATATAAAGATTTAAAATTTTATTTTTAAATCTTACAAATAAGTTATGGATGAAAAGTTTTTTTAATGCCCTTCGAAAGTTATATTTTAAGCGTATTATTAATCATGTCAGGAAGGCACAGAGCAGGAAGCTCTCTTAGTTAGTACGGAGTACTAAAATATTTGAAGGAGGCATAGGGATTAAGTCGAGTGAATAGGATTTCACTGAAGGATGAAAAGAACAAGGATGT
>JADGDH010000062.1:0-13926 GCA_016745015.1 Colwellia sp. | reverse complement strand
CTCTCTTAGTTAGTACGGAGTACTAAAATATTTGAAGGAGGCATAGGGATTAAGTCGAGTGAATAGGATTTCACTGAAGGATGAAAAGAACAAGGATGTGGTCAATTAAGGATAATTGATGTTAGGAAGACGATGTCTAGGAGACAAAATATGTGTTACATGGAATTAACAGAATGAAAATATTCAAGGATGTAGTTATAGAAAATTATAGAAAGTTATGGAAAATGAGCGCAAGGAAGTATATGGACGTATAGCTAGGGACAATGAGTAGGAATTTGCTCAAAGGATATACTAAGGAAAGTTTTTACGGATGAAATGAGAACATTGAATAAAGTGCAGGATGCATAATAAGCTAGTTATAAGTGCAGCTCTATTGAGCTGCATTTTTTTATGTTTTTTTCATGAGCATCATTAATAAATAATAGGATATATTTTGCGTCATATACTTGTTAGTAGTCTTATTATCGCCAGTTGTTCAGTGCATGCATCTGATCAAAAAACTGAAGAAAAACATCATGAAGATCCAACAAAAGTTATCACAAAGTTAGGAATCGGTTATTCAGATGACTTTACTCTTTCAGGCTCTATTGCTCTTGATGGGGCAAGAAAAATTAATGGTAATATAAATAAGGATGCTAGTGAGTGGAGGCTTGGAGGCTCATGGTTATTTGAATTTGGTATTATTAATTTTTCGTTAGGCCGCTCGGAATATGATAATGGCGGACAAAAAGAGAATTTTTCTATAGGAACATTTCTTCCATTAAATGCATTGGGAATTGATACAGGCAAGTGGATGGTATTCCCAATGGCGGGCATAAACCATAATAGAATTGAAAACTTTGTAGAAGAAGAACCTAAATCGCTTTATGAGTTGGTTATGTATCAAAATACTAACAATGGAGGATACTTGGGTGCTATGACTCTTCGTCCATTAACTAAATATTGGACTGTTATGGGTTTTGCAGGAGGAGGCTTAGGTTCAGATGATTATAGCAACGTATGGGCAGGAGCGGGGGTTAGTTATAAAATAAATGAGAATCAATCATTTAATATGTTTGGTTTTTTAGCTGATGATAGCTTTGGTAGTACTAGTAAACTCACCATGAATTATACCTATGAATTTAATTGATCTATAAATTTATTCATCGCTCGTAAGGCATTGTTTAATTTTATGCATAATTTTACCTTCAAAGTAGTTATTTGGGCAAATTATGTAACTTTTCGAAGACTATTGCTGCAAAAAAAACGATAATTACCTCAATTAAAGTCAATCAGCTAAAAGGCAGCCGATAACCTTCTCAAATAAATAAGGTTAAACGCTTTCGATGGCAACATAATTGTGGAAACTATTTAATGGAAATCAAAGTTAATTTTCTCGACAACCTCAGACTTGAAGCTAAGTTTGATGATTTTACTGTTATCGCAGATCAGCCTATTCGCTACAAAGGTGATGGTTCAGCACCAGGCCCTTTTGATTACTTCTTAGCTTCATCTGCAATGTGTGCCGCTTACTTTGTAAAGGTATATTGTAATTCTCGTGATATTCCTACTGAAAATATTCGTTTGTCTCAAAACAATATTGTTGATCCTGAAGATCGTTATAACCAAATTTTTCAAATTCAAGTTGAGTTGCCAGAAAGTATCTCAGATAAAGACAGGAAAGGTATTTTAAGATCTATTGATCGCTGTACAGTGAAAAAAGTAGTACAGACAGGTCCTAAATTTAAAGTTGAGGCGGTTGAAAGCCTTGAAGACGATGCTCAAGCCATGTTTATGGGGCAACCTGAAGGTGACGCCAATACCTATATTTTAGGTAAAGATTTACCTCTTGAGCAAACTATTTCAGATATGACGGAAATCTTGGCAGATCTTGGCATGAAGATAGAGATTTCTTCTTGGCGTAATATTGTGCCAAACGTGTGGTCATTACATATTCGCGATGCAGCCTCTCCTATGTGTTTTACCAACGGTAAAGGCACTACTAAAGAGAGTGCTCTTTGCTCGGCACTTGGTGAGTTTATTGAACGCCTTAATTGTAATTTCTTTTACAATGATCAGTTTTTAGGCGAAGAGATTTCTAGCAGTGATTTTGTTCATTATCCCAATGAAAAATGGCTTAAGCCAGAGGCAAGTGACGCCCTACCCGATGGTATTTTGGATGACTATTGTTTAGGAATTTACGATCCTGAAAGTGAGCTGCGTGGTTCAAACTTGATTGATACTAACTCAGGTAATAGTGAACGTGGAATCTGCTCTATACCTTATGTACGTCACTCTGATGGTGAAACGGTATACTTTCCTGCTAATTTAATTGAAAATTTATTTTTAAGTAATGGTATGAGTGCGGGTAATAACTTACATGAAGCGCAGGTGCAATGCTTGTCAGAAATTTTTGAACGAGCGGTGAAAAGACAAATTATAGAGCAAGAAATAATTTTGCCTGATGTGCCACAAAGCGTACTTGAGAAGTACCCAAGTATTTTAGCGGGTATTAACGGCTTGGAAGCGCAGGGTTTTCCTGTTGTTGTTAAAGATGCATCACTAGGCGGTCAATTCCCTGTGATGTGTGTAACGTTAATGAACCCAAAAACTGGTGGTGTATTTGCCTCATTTGGTGCCCACCCAAGTCTTGAAGTAGCACTTGAACGTAGTTTAACTGAGTTATTGCAAGGTCGTAGTTTTGAAGGGTTAAATGATGTACCAAAACCAACCTTTAATAGCATGGCCGTATCTGAGCCAGAAAATTTTGTTGAGCACTTTATTGATTCAACAGGTGTGATCTCTTGGCGTTTTTTTAGCACAAAATATCATTACCAATTTTGTGAGTGGGATTTTTCAGGCACCAATGAACAAGAGTGCGAAAGCTTGTTTACTATATTGAAAGAGCTAGGTAAAGAAGTTTATATTGCTGTATTTGATCAACTTGGTGCTACTGCTTGCCGTATTTTAGTACCAGACTACTCAGAAGTGTACCCAGTTGAAGATCTTATTTGGGATAATACCAATAAGGCACTAGATTACCGCGAAGATATATTAAATCTTCATACGTTGAGTGATGATGATTTAGGGAGCTTATTTGAACGTTTAGAAGATAGTCAATTAGATAACTATATTGATATTAGAACCTTAATTGGTATTGAGTTCGATGAGAATACTGTATGGGGACAATTGACCATTCTAGAACTGAAAATTCTTATTTGCCTTACCTTAGGTGCACTTGAAAATGCTATTGAATTGGTAGGCGAATTCTTGCAATACAATGATAATACTGTAGAGCGTGGATTGTTCTATCAAGCGGTACATGCTGTACTTGAAATTACTTTAGATGATGAATTGGAATTAGAAAACTTTATCGGTAATTTCAATAGAATGTTTGGTGAAGAAAATATGAAAAACGTAGTTGGCTCAGTGTTTGGTGAAGTTAGGTTTTATGGACTAACTAAAACGAGCATGAAACTAGAAGGTTTAGATAAACACTTGAGATTAATTGAAAGTTACAAAAAACTCCATCAAGCTCGAGGATCAAAAGCAGCCGATTAAATAGGTTGGTATAACTTATTATATTATGTGACCTTGAATCCTTGTTGAATAGTGTTAAACTCGTCCGACCAGATAGAAGCTACTCAGGAAAATTAACTATGGCGCAAAATAAACCGACCAAGACTAAGCCTAACAAAACAATGGCTCTATATAATAGAGTTACTCGTTTTCCTTTTGGTAATAAAATATTTTCAGTAATGGTTGCTCGTATAGCTCCTTATTTCAGTACAATTAAACCGCTTATTACTGAATTAAGACCTAACTATTGTGAATGCTTTATCAAAAAGAGCAACAGAGTGCATAATCACATAAAAACAGTACATGTTATTGCTATTTGTAATGGTTTGGAAATGGCAATGGGGGTGATGGCTGAAGCATCTATTCCCAAACATTTAAGGTGGATCCCAAAAGGTATGTCTTTAGATTATACTGCTAAGGCTGGCTCAGATATACGTTGTGTTGCTCAAGTCAATCCAGAGCAATGGGAGGTTGGTGATCTTTTAGTGTCTGTAACCGCATACGATAATAACGATGTTGTGGTGGTAAAAGGTCATATTAAACTTTGGGTTTCTGAAAAATAAAAAGTAATCTTTAATACTTATGAACTTGTCAAAGATATGATGCCATTATTAATTGCTTGATAATAACCAACAGTACTTTCCCAGCTCATGCTACCTAATAGACCAATAGTCTTCATATCATCACACCTATTATTTTAAAGCCCTAATACCATTGATATTAGGGCTTTACTGTATATTTAAACCTTAAATATTATGTTGTTAAAAACCACACTGCTTACCTTGGTTTTTATCTTTTAACCAAATATGAAGTGGGGCAAAGTAATCTAAAATTGCGGTGGCATCCATTTGCTCATTACCTGTTAGTACTTTGTAAGCTTGTTGCCAAGGTTGACTCGAACCCATTTCTAACATGGTATTAAGTGCTTTTCCTGCATCTTTGTTGTTGTAAATTGAACAACGGTGAATTGGATCTGTGTTGCCTGATATTTCACATAAGGCACGGTGGAACTCAAACTGTTGAATGTGTGCTAGGAAATAACGACTGTAAGGTACTCCACCAGGTACGTGATACTTTGCACCGGGATCAAAGGCATTAATATTGCGATCAATTGGTGCGGCAACACCTTGATATTTCTCACGCAATTCCCACCAAGCCGTGTTGTAATTTTCAGGTGTTATTTCACCTGAATAAACTTTCCAACGCCATTGATCAACTAATAAACCAAATGGGATAAAAGCTACTTTATCTAATGCCATTTTCATCAATAAGCCAATGTCTTTTGACTCATCAGGGATAGTGTCAATCAAGCCAATTTCTTTTAAGTATTTTGGTGTAACTGAAAGAGCAATAGTGTCACCAATTGCTTCATGGAAACCATCGTTAGCACTGTTTTGGAAATATACAGGTTGTTCTTTATACGCACGTTGGTAAAAGTTATGACCTAATTCATGGTGAATTACTGAGAATTCTTCACCTGTTTTTTGAATACACATTTTAATACGTAAATCATCTTTAGCATCTAAATCCCATGCTGAGGCGTGACAAATTACGTCGCGATCAGCTGGTTTAGTAAATAAAGAACGTTTCCAGAATGTTTCTGGTAAAGCGTCAAAGCCAAGTGAAGTGAAAAACTTCTCTGCACCTTTAACCATTTTTATTTCATTGTAATTATGAACAGATAACTGTTTAGTTAGGTCGTAACCCGGATCAGCGTTTTCGGGTGAAACTATATTATAAATATTTCCCCAAGATTGCGCCCACATATTACCGAGTAAATGCGCAGGAATAGGCTTGTCTTGTGGTACTTTGTCTGTTCCGTATTTTTTACCAAGTTCGCTACGAACATAACAATGTAAATCGTCATATAAAGGCTTAACTTGCCCCCAAAGTCTATCTAATTCTTTAGCAAAATCATCAGCAGGCATATCGTAGTTTGATCGCCACATAGCGCCTAAATCTTTATAACCTAAACCATTAGCGCCTTCGTTGACTAACTCAGCTTGGCGAGCATATAAAGGCTTCATAGGTGGGCTAATTTCACGCCAGCCCTGCCACATCTCTAATAATTCATCGTAATCACGAGATGTAGCCATGGTTGAAGTCATATCGCCAAGACTAAGTTTCTTACCATCTTTAGTAGTATAACTGCCTTTACCGTACATGCTACCTAATTCAGCGCCAATTTTAGCAAGTTCTGCTGACTTTATTGAATTTTGTGGGGCCGGTAGTACTAAAGACTGCTTAAGAATGTTTAATTGACGGCGTTGGGTTGAAGTCACCTCAACATTATCAAAAGTAGCGGCCTGCATGGCAAAGCGGACCCCCGCTTCCGTAGATTTTTGATTAGCTTCTGCGGCAAGTGATGCGGTATCTTCAGTAATAAAGTTTGAATATATCCATTCTGCACGTGCGCCAGATACACCTAAAGTTATTATTTCTTGAGCAACATCATCTAAAAATATTTGTGCATCTTTACTTGTTAATTTTTTTGATAAGGTTTGTTTAGCTTGAGTTGCTTCATCTGAATTTTTTTTATCTTGAGTGCAACCAACCAATGAAGTCGTAACAACTAAAGCGATAGCTGTGAACTTAAATGTGTTTATTATATTTTTCATTATAAATTAAGTGTGCTTTATTAATTTTGAGGTGAATTTAGTATATTGAAAGATGTCTCTAATGCAAAGGATCTAGCAAAGGAATATAACAGGAAAAAAAAGGCTCATTCAAAGGAAATGAGCCAAAATCACAACATGAAAACATAAATACAAGGGAGTAAAATGTTACTCTAAAGGCTTGATTGCTAGGAGTAGCTAAGCTTTGAAAGTGAAACTATAATATCTTGCTTAGGTGTTTTTTACTGTATAGATTACGTAACAGTTTGTAATTAAATTAATTATTTCAAAAAATAAACAAGTTAGGCTTAAATATCTTTTAAATATAAAAAAGACTCAGAGCAGGTTGACAGATCAGGCTGCTAAGTCTGGAAGTAAATATGTATCGTTTATTAAGTTAGAGGTATTATTTGAAGGATAGCTCGATTTTCATACGAATTTTTTTTAATTAATATTTCGCCATTGATGTGCTTGACCTGAACGTTATAAATAAGCTATTTTAAACGCTTGTTTGAATTTGAATGTTATTGGCGTTATTGGTAATAAAAATATGAGTACAAAAAATAAAATTTTAGATTCAGCGGAAATTCTTTTTGCAGATAAAGGCTTTAATGGCACATCACTAAGAGAAATTACTAGTCAAGCTGAAGTGAACCTAGCCGCAGTTAATTACCATTTTGGCTCTAAAAAGGAGTTGATTAAGGCAGTCATGTCTCGTTATATGAGTGAGTTAAGCCCTCGTTTAGAGTCGGCATTAGGCGCACTTTGTAGTAACGATGTCAAACCAAGTTTAATTGAGGTTTTTTCAGCTTTTATTGAGCCTTTACTTTATTTGAATACAGTTAAAGAAAATGGAACGAGTATTTTTTTACAATTATTAGGTCGAGGTTATACTGATAGCCAAGGTTTCTTAAGGTGGTTTTTAACAACTCAATATCCAAATGTTTTTATTGGTTTTACTAACGCGGTTCATAAAGCTTATCCAGAGTTAAGTGCTGAAGAAATGTTTTGGCGATTACATTTTACAATGGGTACAATTGTTTTTACTATGTCTTCAAGTGATGCGTTAATTGACATTGCTTTAAATGACTTCGATCGTCAAATTGATATAGCAGGCGTTATCAAGCAAGTTATTCCTTATGTTGCCGCAGGTGTTGCTGCGCCTATTATAAAATAAACGCAATAAGATTTTAAGTCTAAAGTTTAAAACCTTTTAGTGTGCATTAATCTGTTAGTTAGAATTATTGCAAAAGTTAACGTATAAATACCATAAACAACAATCATCCACTGGGGCATACTATACCCAAGAAACTCCCAAGCTATATCACCACAATCACCTGTCGCTTCAAATAAGAACGGGATCCATTCATGCAATGGTGCCCAAGTTGGGAAGTTAGGAAATAAATCACAACTAAAAAATAAAGAATTAGCGCTCTCTTGAATTTCTACATGTTCTAATGCAATTAATAATCCCCAAATAGCACCTGTAGCCCATAAGGCATAAGCAAAAAACCTTATTATTAAAAAGCGGCAACCAGTAAAACCAATAAAACCAGCTAATATAATGGCGAAAATTGCAACTCGTTGATACACACACATAATACAAGGCGCTAAGTTCATTGCATACTGAAAAAACAAAGCACACAGCTCTATCGCTAAGGCTGATAATGCTAATAATAGCCAAGGCTTTGAATGGGTAGTTAAGTCACTTAAAACTTTCATTTTATTCCTACGTTTTATATCAATTAAAATATACAAAAAAAGCTTCTAAAAAATAATTTAGAAGCCTTTAATTATAGCAAGCTTTATTTAAAAATATTTAACTGTTAATGAGTAAGTGCACATAAATGCTTGCGCCGTAACCTAAAGCTATAACAGGAGTCCATTTTAAATGGCTAAAGAAAGTGTAATAACCTCTAGCTTGTCCCATTAATGCAACACCCGCAGCAGAGCCAATAGATAATAAACTACCACCAACACCAGCGGTTAATGTTACTAACAACCACTGTGTATGAGACATTTCAGGATTCATCGTTAATACTGCAAACATAACGGGTATGTTATCAACAATGGCTGAAAGAATACCCACTAAAATATTGGCATTAGTAGCGCCTAATTGGCCATACATAAACTCAGAAGCCATGCCTAAATAGCCGATAAACCCTAATCCACCCACAGCCAAAATCACACCGTAGAAGAAGAATAATGTATCCCACTCGGCCTTTGCTATCTTATCGAAAATATCAAAATCATCATCTATCGCGTGAGCGTTTGGTATATCTGATTTATCAATTTCAGTTCTACCTGATTTACGAATGTAGTAACCAAAGAATTTCAAGTATGCCAAACCTAACATCATGCCAAATACAGGAGGCAGGTGTAAGAAATTATGAAATGATACTGCAGTAATAATTGTTAAAATAAATAAAGCAACAATAACTAAGCCACCGTGTTTAATAGATGTCATTTCATTTGATTCAGCAGTAGGTTTGCCTGTAGGTAAGAAAAATTGCATGATGAAAGCTGGTATAACAAAGTTAACCACAGACGGGATAAATAACTGGAAGAATTCGCTAAATTGTACGATACCTTTTTGCCAAACCATCAAGGTAGTAATATCGCCAAATGGACTAAAGGCGCCGCCAGCATTAGCACCAACAACAATGTTGATACAACTCATAGCAATAAATTTAGGTTCATCTTTACCAACTGCAAGTACAACAGCACACATAATTAAGGCAGTAGTTAAGTTGTCAGCAATAGGGGAAATAAAGAATGCAAGAATACCTGTTAACCAAAATAATGCTTTATAACTAAAACCTTTTATCACTAACCAGTCACGCAATGCATCAAAAACATCACGTTCTAACATGGCATTTATGTAAGTCATTGCAACAAGTAAGAAGAAGAAAAGTTCAGCATACTCTAGGAAATTATGACGAATAGCTACTTCTGCGGCATGCGGCATACCATGAGAGCCATAATACCAAGCAATAAGTACCCAAATTAACCCTGCTGCAAGCAATACAGGCTTAGATTTTCTTAAATGAAGTTGTTCTTCTAAAATAACTAAAGTGTAAGCTAGAACAAAAATAGCAATAGCAGCATAACCAATCCAGTGAGATGTTAAATCTATAGTTTGATGAGTTGCCTCTGATGCAAATGCAATACTAGGTGCAAGCATTGCTAGTAAAATGAATAAAAGTTGTTTCATGTTTATTCTCAAGTTGTGATTGAAGAGGTTATTTTAATTTCGCACAATTTTAGCAAAACCTAGAAAAAATGATATAACTAAACACATGGAAAGGTTGTTAATTCTATTGATATTTTTGATATTAGTTATAGATTTGCTGTATAGCAGATTGGCTTATAACTTATTTGTTTTAAATTTTTATAGAATACTCATCAAATCCGCACCAATAAGGTGCGCTATTGCTTGTTATTCACCATTGTTGTGCATGTAAAGGCACTGTTATTGAGCGTTGTTTTCTTATCTTTATGTTAATTAAGGGAAATAATTGATGGCGTATTTTGTGCATTACAGTGCAACATAAAAATAAAATACATAGTGATAAAAATGGTTGCACTAATTTTTATCAAATGAGCAATAAAATAATTTTGGAACTAGAAATGTCAAAAATATCTTCATTTATACTCTTTATTACACTGATATCAATGCCCTCACTTGTTTTTGCTGGTGAGGAAGCGCTAAATGGCGCTAATACTGCTTGGATTTTAACTTCAACCGCGCTGGTTTTGTTAATGACATTACCGGGTTTAGCTCTTTTTTACGGTGGTTTAGTTCGTAAGAAAAACGTGTTATCAATTTTAATGCAATGTTTTGCTATTGGGTCTATTGCTTCTATTTTATGGTTAGTTATTGGTTACAGTATGGCGTTTGGCGAAGGTAATGCTTTTATTGGTGATTTTTCCAAAGTAATGATGCACGGCATTGGTAAAGATGTCCTATCTGGCGATATACCTGAAAGCTTATTTATGCTGTTTCAAATGACCTTTGCGATAATTACACCAGCGCTAATCATTGGTGGTTTTGCTGAGCGTATGAAGTTTTCTGCTGTTTTGTTGTTTAGCGGATTATGGTTGCTTGCTGTTTATGCTCCTGTGACTCATTGGGTATGGGGCGGTGGTTGGTTAAGCCAAATGGGGGTGTATGATTTTGCTGGTGGTATTGTTGTGCATATTACCGCAGGTACGGCAGCACTTGTTGCTGCTTTAGTGGTAGGACCTAGACGTGGTTTTCCTAAAACGCCAATGTTACCTCATAATTTAACCATGACCGTTACTGGTGCTGGTATGTTATGGGTTGGTTGGTTCGGTTTTAACGGTGGTAGTGCATTAGCCGCTAATGGTGATGCTTCTATGGCTATGTTGGTTACTCATATCTCTGCGGCAGCGGGTACGTTAACTTGGGCTGCCATTGAGTGGAAAAAATTTGGAAAGGCGAGTGTATTAGGTGCGGTTACCGGAATGGTAGCTGGTTTAGGTACTATCACACCTGCCTCAGGCTTTGTTGGCCCTGGCGGAGCGTTAATTATTGGTATTAGTGCTGGTTTTGTTTGTTTCTATGCAACGGTATATATTAAGCAAAAATTAAAGATTGATGACTCTTTAGATGTTTTTCCTGTGCATGGTGTTGGCGGCATTTTAGGTACGTTATTAGTGGGTGTTTTCTCTGCAACCTCGTTGGGCTTATTTAGTGGCTTTGGTTTTGCTGAGGGTATTACGTCAATGGCTGAGCAGGTTGGCGTACAACTTGTTGGTATTATTTCAACCTTTATATATACAGCGATAGTGACTTATATTTTGTTAAAGCTTGTTGGTATGGTGACTAACGGACTACGTGTTGATGAAGAGGAAGAGGTGAATGGTCTTGATCAGGTTGAACACGAAGAGTCGGGTTATAATCTTTAGTTTTTAATCTATAACCCATCTCCAAGTGGGGTGGATATATAAAAGCGCTTTCGGGCGCTTTTTTGTTGTTTGCTTATCTTTAATATAGTGATATTGGTATTAACGTCATAAAAATGAAATATCACTGTAAATAAACGGTAATATTTTTTAAACATTTATGTCATTTTTCTCTTGTAGCATGTTGGAAAATTTAATTAGTTCTTTATTAAAACAACCAACTCTTCGGAGCAAAAACATGAAATTGAATAAGCTTTTTAAACACAGTGCAACAAATGCCGCTATTATAACCGCTTTATCTATTGGTATTTCCGCTTGTGGTGGAGACATCAATCTTGAGTCTACTGTTGATAATTCAGTGGGTGATACGGTTATTACTAATCCTGCACCAACTACTCCAGATAATCCATCAGCTGAATTGCCAGGAAAGTCAAACTCAGCATTAAGTACGCAAGTTTCTGCAGCGATGGGGTTTGATGTGCAAGTACAAGTACTTGATAGTAAAATTATTGAAAATACTACGTTAGTTGCTACAGATAGTAATGGTAAGCCAGTAATGTACGCCGTAAGTGGTGGCTTAGAAGTAGGTGGTTTGTCTGCCAGTAAGCAGGCCCGCAATAGCGAAACAGATGTTGTATTAACTATTGATCCCGGTACTGTATTATTTGGGCAATCAGGTAATGATTATTTAGTTGTTCACCGTGATGCACAAATTATGGCAGAAGGTACAAAGTCTAGCCCGATTATTATGACATCTTTACAAGATGTGAAAGGCGAAGCGACAGGTGCTGGCCAATGGGGTGGTGTGGTTATTTTAGGTAATGCACCTTCTAATAAATGTCCTACTGATGGCAGTGACTGTGCTTTACAAGTTGAAGGTGTTGCTGAAGGTGCTGTTTTTGGTGGTACAGATTTAGAAGATAATTCAGGTGTTTTAAAATATGTGGTTGTTAAATATGCTGGTTTTGAAATAGCCCCGGACAACGAATTAAATGGTATTACTTTTGGTGGTGTTGGCTCAGGCACTACACTTGATTACATTCAAGTGCATGAAAATGCTGATGATGGCGTTGAATTCTTCGGTGGTGCAGCAAGTATAAAGCATTTAGTGTTAACAGCTAACCAAGACGACAGTGTTGATTGGGACAATGGCTTTAAAGGTAAGCTTCAACATATTTATATTGAGCATGCTAAAAATGCAGGTGTTGCAAACAGAGCTATTGAAGCAGATAACGATGGCTCAAACCCAGCTAAAGAACCGCAATCTAACCCTACTTTATCTAATATGACTATTATTGGTAATAACTTTAATACGGCAGATAAAGACAGTGAAGGTATTTATCTTCGCGAAGGTACTGCTGCTAAAATTTTCAATACTGTTGTAACAGGCCCTAGCGAAATGGGCGAATGTTTAGAGTTTGAAGGTGGTGATACCTCTTCAGTAACTGTTGACAATGCTAACAATGGAAAAATTGTTATGCAAAATACTATTATGGCTTGTACCAACGATGAAAGCTTCAAAAATGCTAAAGCCGCAGATGGCTCAGTATTATTGGATTTAGAGACTTGGTTTACCGCTGAAGCCTCAAACAGTATTTCAACGTCAATCTTAATCGATGAAACTGGCATGCCAGATACCAATTCACCGTTAATTGCTGTAGATGCAGGTCAAGATGTTGCTACAACACAAGATGCTTGGTTTGACACAGTTGATTACATCGGGGCTTTTGATGGCAACAATGACTGGCGCCAAGGTTGGGCATTTGGTTTTGGTGGTGGCATCGTAACAGCATCAGCTGAAACTGAAGGCTGTCCAACAGGTACTACATCTATTACGCCAGCTGATGGCACAACAACAACGTGTGAAATTTCAGGTAAGATTATCAGTAACTTAACCCTAACAGCTAATAATCTATACGCGTTAAGTGGTGCTGTATTTGTAGGTGAAGATAAACTTAATAGTGCAACGCTTTCTATTGAAGCAGGTACAACGATTTTTGGTCGTACAGGTGGTGATTATTTAGTTGTTAGCCGTGACTCTAAAATTGAAGCACTCGGTAGTAAAAATGCACCTATTACATTTACTTCAAACGAAGATGTTACAGGTGAAGCAACAGGCGCAGGGCAGTGGGGTGGTATTGTCATTCTAGGTAATGCTAAGTCTAACAAGTGTCCAACAGATGGCTCTGACTGTGCGCTTCAAGTTGAAGGTGCACAAGAAGGCGCCGTATTTGGTGGCACAAATGATGAAGATAGCTCAGGTATATTACGTTATGTAGTTGTGAAGCATGCAGGTTTTGAAATTGCACCCGACAACGAGCTTAACGGTATTACTTTTGGCGGTGTAGGCTCAGGTACTAAAGTTGAATACATACAAGTGCATGAAAATGCTGATGATGGTGTTGAGTTTTTTGGTGGTACGGTAAATCTTAAGTATGTTGTATTAACCGCCAACCAAGACGACAGTGTCGATTGGGATAATGGCTACCGCGGCAATATGCAATATGTACTTGTTAAGCATGATGCTAACAATGGTGCTGCTAATCGAGGAATTGAAGCAGATAACGATGGTTCAGCGCCAGGTAAGCAACCACAATCAAACCCAACTATTGCTAATATGACCATCATAGGTAACGCTTTTGATACTGCTGATAAAGACAGTGAAGGGGTTTATTTACGTGAAGGCACCAAGGCGCAGCTGCATAACTTTGTAGTAACTAACGCAGTAGGTGAATGTTTTGAAATAGAAGGTGGTGATATTTCATCAGTTACTGTTAACCAAGCTGTTGCTGGTGAAACGGTTGTGTCTAATTCAGTATTTGCT
>JADGDH010000061.1 GCA_016745015.1 Colwellia sp. | reverse complement strand
CGAAAGACCATTAAGGAAGGTCACAGCGCATTTTTTTCTATCTATATAACTTCAGAAGTTCATAAACTTTCATTATTCCATCCACCTCATTTGGTATATTCGTACCAATTATAGCGCACTTTGAACTAGATCAAGAAAATACATTATTTTCTCCCAATGTTAAAATTAGAGTATTTATTCCAGTACAGCATATATTTAAAGCAAAGCAAAAAAACAAACTTGAGCAAGTAAATAAGTATGGAAGGCATTAATTCTATTGACAGTCCAGAACAAACAATGAACAGTTCTAACTGTTCATCTGGCTATGATATATATATTCACTCAGCGGCAGAAAAGGCTTTCAGCTATTTTCCACGGATTGTCATAAACAAGCCTATCCCCTACACCAGCACCAACTATTTTATCCACAATACATTTAGCTGACTTTAAATTAGGTGGTCTACGCGTGGCATTGTGGGTGTCCGTTGCTAATATAGTAATCAAATTACGCTGTAACATGTACTCAGCGCAAGATAAACATCGTGCTCCAAAACGCCCCTCCAGAGCAGCTGCTGTCACCTGCATCAAACACCCCATTTCAATATAACGATGAATCAAGCTGGCGTTATGGTTCATGTCCTTATTACGCTCGGGATGCGCGAGCAGTGGTCTAACTCCCCGCGCTAACAGCCAAGTTATAAGCTTATCCGCTGCAAAAGGGACATGCGTATGAGGAAATTCTAACAGTAGTACGTCTTCACCTTCCCAGCGCCCCAAAAATGGAAGACTTTCCTTTGCGTGCATCGTTATAATTTTATCATCAAAGTGCACTTCCGCAGCAGAAGCAAGTTCAAGAGGGATGTTATTTACTTTAAGCTCATGCTTAAGCGTCAGACAGACACGCTCAATTGAGGCTTTAGTATTATCATAACAGCCTGGTTGTATATGCGGCGTTGCCACCATATGCGTAATTCCGTTTTCTACAGCAGACCTGCACATACTGAGCGCTTGCTCCATGTCACTTGCACCATCATCAATCCCTGGCAACACATGACTATGAAGATCTATCATAATGTTCTTCGACCAAGTTAAGCATCTCTATCAGACATAGAGTAATCATATTGATCAAAATAACCATCATAACCTCTCGTTTTTCCCCTTTGCTTTGAAATATCAACAAAATTCAATACAAGCCCCAAAATCGATGCATTTGCCTGTAATAAGCGACCAACGCCTGCTTTTACTTGCTCCCTCTTGGTTGCCCCAGCTCGCGTCACATAAATAACCGCATCAGCATTAACAGATAATAATAAAGGATCACTAACAGCATTAACGGGAGGAGAGTCAATAATGACTCGGTCATACTTTTCTGCCAGCCTGGAAAGCAACGTACCAAAACGCTTAGAGGATAATAACTCCTGTGGATTTGGAGGAACAATACCTGCCAATATAATATCAATACCATCCACTCGGTGAGTACACTCACTTACTCCTGCTGTGCCAGAAATAACATTTGCAACGCCGGGCTGCCCCGCTTGAAAACCAAAATTCTTAGCCACACAAGGACGGCGCATATCTGCATCAATATAAATGACTTTTTCAACCTTACCCAAAGCAAATGCTAAATTAGATGAAAACGTTGTTTTACCCTCACCAGGGACCGAAGACGTGACCATAATCACCTTATGAGGTTTATTAACCCCAGACAACACCAGTCCAGTACGAATAGTTCGAATAGCCTCAGAAAAACCACTATTATCCTTATCAAAAAACAATCTAGACATTTCCAGCTTTCTTTTCTTAATTTTCTTTATGGTAGGGACAATACCCAAGACTCTAAGATTAAGTATTGCCTCTACGTCTTCCACTCGCTGAAAAGTATTATTTAAAGCATCAAGAAAAAAGGCTACTACGACACCAAAGACAACGGATACAGCAAAAGCAAGCATAATCAACAATGCCTTTTTGGGTTTAACAGGAATTGTTGGCTTAATCGCCGGGTCGACGACACGCGCATTTGCCGTTTTCAGACTACTTGTAGCTGATGTTTCCTTAATCCGCTTGAGAAATGTATCATAGAGTTCTTGCGTCGTAAGTACTTCTCTTGCTAACTCACGCAGTCGGTATTGTTTACGGCTTATAGAGTGTGATTCAGTCTTAGCCTCAACCAAAGCACTAGTTAAGTCATTCACGTTAGCTAAAGCAACATAATAATCATTAATTACACCATCAACAACTCTCTTAACCTGTTTGCGCAAACTCTCATCTGTCGAGTTAAATTCTGAATGCGCTGCAATCATTTTTGGATGCTTAGAACCATAGCGTTTCGACAGCTCAGAAATTCGAGCGCCAGCTCTAGCTCGTTCAATACTTAGATCTCGTACTAACGGGTTTTGGAGTACAGCTGAAATTGACTCATAACCGTCTATATTCTCTCCATCATTAATACTTATTACTTGCTGGCGTAAACTCTGCGCCCGGTTAAACTCTTGCTGAGCGACCAAAAGACGACTAGCAAGTTCTTTTAATTCGCTTTCAGAAAGTGTCCCCCCTTGAATATCAACGAGATTTTCTTGCTCCCTAAAATTTTGTAACCTCTCCTCTGCTTCTTTTAACTTAACACTTAAGCCACCCAATCGCTCCACCATCCAGCGTGTAACCTTGGACGTCAATTCCATTTTGGCATCCAAATGATTGTCTATATAACCATTTGCCATGGCATTAGCAACGTCTTTTGCTAACTGAGGATCTTCTGCATCAAAACTTATGCGAACAATTTGTGTTTTACGCACAGGAGAAATAGATAAACGAGTCATAAAATGTTTAACGACAGCATTAAAAACAACATCTTCAGATTCAATATTTTTGGCTGTACCCACTATAAATTCTGACTTTTCAACCGGCAGAAATAATTTTAAACCTAGTGACTCAGGTAAAATGTCCTTATACCAAACCAAAGACTGTTGCTCTTGATGAAACTCGGGGGGTTTGACCAAGTTCAGCTTACGAACTACTTTTTCAATTAATGAACGAGACTTTAAAATTTCAAACTCAGTCTGAAAATATTCTTTACTTTGGCCGCCAAACCCATACACCTCCTCAATTGAGACCACTTTTGCTTCCTGTGACTCAATCAAAAGCGTTGCTGTCGCTCGATACATAGGGGTTATTGACATGACTATTGCTGCCACCAAGGCAGCCATAAAAAGAGCAAAAAATAATATTTTCCATTTACGCTTAGCAATGGTCTCCCAGTACCGACCAAAATCAATCATCGTTTCTTGATTAACCTGATTAAAACCACCAGATTCTAACTGCTTATTATTCATTAAAAAAAGCTCTGTTCAATAGTAATGATATCACCAGGATAAACGGGCGCATGTAGATTAATTTTTATAGCTTCAGGTTGCTCAGCATTTTCATGCCTCACATAAATGTCAGACTTTGATGCTCGCTCCGTAAATCCACCAGCCATAGCAATCGCTTTTTGCAACGACAAACCGGGTTCAAACGAATACCCTCCGGGCCTTTTTACCTCTCCATTAATAAAGAACTTGCGATACTCAATAACAATAACAGTCACTCTGGGGTCGATCAGATAATCCCCCTTTAACCCAGTCCTTATAAGTCGCTCTAACTGCCCCACAGTTAATCCGAGAACATTTATTTCACCAAGAAAAGGATAGGAAATACTCCCGGCATCATTTAAATGCGCTTCAATCGCTAAGTCATCCTCACCATAGACCTCAATATGAACCAAATCACCAACACCCAACATATACCCAGATACTTTTGATACCTCACCTGCTTGCGACGGTTGAGATAAACCAAAGATCAGAATAAAAAATAATAAACAGGTAATCCTCCCCAAAATAGATAAAGATAATATTTCAAACCGATTACTCACAAACATAAAACAACTCTTCTGATAACTTGGTGGTTAATACTTCATAAAAAAACAACGTTTCTCACATATCACTCTCAAATAACAAACAATTTCAGCCATAAATTTTATAACGTAGCCTCTAAATTGATCGTGTATTGGTTTCGAGAAAAGTCTCTGTCATAAACTGGATCGAGCGGCTGATTCACAGCTTTATTAGTACGATTACTAAACCGGTAAGCAAGCCCTAACGACAACCATCTTCTGAACTGATAATTCAAGGCTATCCGTATGGCTGTCGATTTACGCTCACTGCTTACTTTGTTATTATCAATTAAATCCTCATCACTGTAGGAATATGAAAAACGACTATTAATTCGTTCTTTCCAGTCATGGCGCCACGAAACAGACGAGTAAGCCCCTTCAATATAATCTTCATCCCCGGTTGCTTCACCTGCCTTCACTTGTGCTGAAAAGGTAAAATGAGAATAACTTTTAGGGCTGAATTTCATACTCGCCTCTAGAGCACCACTTTCCACATCACCCTTTCCCTGATCATCAAAGTATTTTTTTTGACTACCTACCTTAATCGTACCTGATGTCCAAGCTCCTCCGTCCCAGGTAACGCCGGTCAAATAAAATACCTCATCATTATTATCAAGACTTGTAGAAAGTTTATAGTCATAGTTCGCTCGCTTAACTTCTAAAAGAAGCTCTGTCTTAGGAGCCACTCGGTAATATAAAGTTCCCCCAAGCGCGTTAGAGTCAAGTTCTCGCTTCGCTGTTTGTGAAATATTGTTACTATACCGACGAGCCAAAATATTCGAAAACACATCAAACCGTGCTGTACCGCCCTGTAATGCATTCACCCCGTAGCCATACTTTATAGCTGCAACCGATACATTATATTCATCTGGCTCAGTCACACCTAAACTACTATCTACACTACCTCTTTCTACATGACTATCAATATAGTTTAAGTTAATATCTAACCGATTACGGCTATCTAGCTCAACATGAGCCTTACCATCTAATTGCTGATCAAGATAATTATCATTACTGCTACTTGCATAAGTACCAGACTTCAGGTCATAAAAAAGTGAATATTTGTCAAAATTTTTCTGACTAACAACGTAAATTGAAGGGTTCACAATCGTAACAAGCGACTCAACATCAGTATCATCAGAAAGAATATCATCATCATAAGTGAACGCCACAGCAGCTTTAGGAATAACATCAGCCTCCCCCCATTTAAGGGGGGCTGGTTCTGCTTGCACACTAGGTATAATTGCAATAATTACAGCCACTAACCCTGCTTTGGCAAAATACATCATAAATAAGCTACTTGCCTAATAAGCATTTTTACCCACAAAACCTTTAAAAACAGTTAAGAGAATGATCTTCAAATCAAAACGGACAGACCAAGAGCGAATATATTTCAGATCAAACTCTACCCGTTTTTCCATTTTATCTAAGGTATCTGTTTCACCTCGCCACCCGTTAATCTGAGCCCAGCCTGTTATACCCGGCTTGACTTTATGGCGGAGCATATAACCATTAACCAAAGTTCGATATTCTTCATTGTGAGTTACAGCATGAGGGCGAGGACCTACAATTGACATGCGTCCTTGTATTACGTTAATAAATTGAGGTAATTCATCGAGTGAAGTACGTCGTAAAAAAGCGCCTAGCGGTGTAACTCGAGCATCATTCTTTGAAGCCTGGACCACTTGATCACCATTATCTGTAGTGGTCATTGAACGAAACTTCCATACATTAATTCGCTCTCCATCCAAGCCATAACGATGCTGTTTGAAAATGACAGGACCTTTTGAAGTTAATTTTATCGCCATAGAAATGATGAGCATAGGCAGTGCAATGAAACAAAGAATCAGACTTGCCAGCACAACATCCTCAACGCGTTTAAGCCAACTATTTACACCATAAAAAGGCGTATCATAAACACTTAATGTTGACATACTACCTACATGACACCAGCGGGCATGAAGCAAGTTATACACAAAGAAATCGGGGACAATATGAACAGTCGCCGTGGTATCGGCACAACGTTCTAAAATACAAGCAATTCGCTCTTCCGCTTTCATCGGTAGAACAATATAAATCAAATCAACTTTTCCTTGTTTAGCTAATTCAATTGCATCATCTATCCCCCCCATAATATCAGCAGGTAACTCCGACTTAATGCGGTCAGGGCTTCGATCATCAAAATACCCAATCAAGTTCATCCCAAGGTACTTCTGACTCAAGACATTCAAGCCCAATTCCTTGCCTTGCATTGAGGCCCCAATAATAGCAACTGTTCTAGAGTTATAGCCACGACCCCGAATAAAGCCCAAAAACAATCTAAACATATAACGCCAAGCAAGCAGGGCAACTAAGCTTGATAAAAACCAACCACCTATCACCAATCGAGAGTAGGCCACCCCAAATTTCGAAAAATAAGCCAGCATTAATAATGCAACACAAGCCCCCCCCCAACAACTAAGCGTCAACAGCAATAATGTTCTAAAGCTTCCCGCTCGCCAAGAACGATAAAGTCCTGCTGATTCGGCCAAAAACAGGTAAACACCAGCACCTATAAGAGAAATCAGCAGAAAGTGCTCAGTCCAAGACAACTTCCGGAGCAACAACATCAGGTGCAAACTAGAAATAATAATAATAAAATCAATAAAACGATAAATAAGTGAAAAACTGGCTTGATGACTACGGATAATTCCCTGTCTATTTGTCACATTTCTCTCCATTGGTCAGATCCTTGACGAATTGTAGAATATAGTCTACCGAGACGAGATATTTTCTCAATCCCACTACTATAAAGCAAGTACACTCTCGATAAATAATTTGAGCTATACATAAAATTAAGCCCCCAAATTAATAAATAAAATCGGGACAAATATAATTATTGATACCAAGCCCTCCCCCCTTAAAGAGCTTCAATATATACATTAGAAACTATGCCGGTAAACCCGCTTTCTCCTGAAGAAATTCTAAGCCGAGAATAATTTGGCTTACATGTTGGAACAACTAATGTATGCGCACCACTTTCAGTCACTCTAATCTGCGTATCGCCAATATTTATATAGGCCATTCCACTGTTTACATGTGCGGTATAACTCAGCATGTAAGTAGAGTGTGATAATTCTGTTTCTATAAAATCACCACCAATCAATGCAAACTCTTCAGACTGAACACTTTCAATAGGTTTTGTTTGAGGCCAAATATTTTTACCCAGCACCCCATCACTAGACGTTAAGTTAGTATTTGTTAAAATTGGTTTAAGCTTCAACTTACTGATACTTCCATTAAAACCGTCGTATGAGTTAATAACTGCAAGTCGACCTCTTTTAGGTTCGCAGAGTAAGGCGGCAAAGGTATATACCCCCGTTTCATTAATTGCATAAACATTGTCTCCAAGCAATAACTGACTGCTGCCTTTTTTTACAGTAGTTTCCAGGGTGACCTTATATAAGCCGCTTTGAAAACCAAATTTATCATAGCCACCCCCTAGTAACACAAAGGGTTCAACATCAACTGCGCCAATATCACCATTAGACCAAATATTAACTCCTTTATTTCCCCCTTGTTTTAACACACCGCTAGTAGTAGCCGTTATGGTCCAGGAAAACTGAACCATCCAATTATGAAGAGGCTCGTGGTCTACTGAAGACATAAATTTTGATGTATCTCGAATGTTCGTAACTGGTGTTTTCTGATTGCCTGTTGTTTCCCTGTCATCTAGAGTAAAACCCGCATCAATAATTCCACCCACTTCAACAGGCTGACCTATATCCAAAATAAGATTATCCCCATCAATAGACACTTTCGGAATAATAACCTCCTTTGATGCAGGCAAAATATATTGAAATCCATAGCCAGGTGCTTCAGGCAAAGTTTGAGTATCAACTACCATTTTTCCCTCAGGAATATTCATTTCTATTATAACTTTACTACCTGAAACAGTTACATTAATTGGCTCTAATGGTTTCCATTGCTTTTTCATTTCATAGGTTTGATAAATAGCTTTTGCAAAATATTCTCCCTGCTTAATGTAACCTTGTGTATTAAGGTGGGTTCTGTCAGTGTCCGAACTATAGTTCAGCCTATTAAGAAGATACTTTGGTGCAACAAGAATGGCCTCCTTGTTATCTCTAGCATACTCCCATGACGTGACAGCAATGTCATGACCATAGCTAACCCCCGTCTGATCCATAAATAACAAAGGATTTTTAGTCAGTGAATTTGCAGTGTTTATAATTTTTTTGTAAGCATTATGCAATTTCCTTAAATCATTTTTATACTCGGCCTTATTAGAGTTTGCATTCGACTCACCATGGATCCATGTAATAAACGGAACGTTAAACACTTCACCTGCATTTGCTGCGACCAGCTCACCAGCAGAAATCATTTTATGACCATTCTCAAATGGTTCAGACCCAACGGAAAGGTCCTTTATTTTTTTTCCTCCTCTTGCATGCGGAGCATAAATAAATTTAGGACTTTCTTTATCATTTAAAGTATAAAAATCACTTAAAGTTGCAAGCATTGAATAAGCATGCGTTTGCCGGGTAATCTCTATAAATGGAACAAGGTCAGTTACATCTGAATTTGATATAGCCTGATTATATTGAGGACCAATTGCTCTCACTCCATTAAATAAAAATATTTTTTCAGCATCAAGAACCTGATCATTAATAGCTGGATTTATTTCATTATTAGTATGACCAATGCTTAGCGACTGACCAGCAGACAATATTAAGTTGTAATCCGAAATCCCGCCGGCGCAACTTATTGAGCTGACAAGACTAAGTGCGATTAAATAACTTAATTTTTTCATTCTTATATCCATATAGGTAATGTTAAATAAACAAAGATAAATACAGTTTGATCTGACAATACTTCCAACATCCTCTATATACGCTTAATACCCAATTAAATACCTGCTATATCTCGGCAAAAATCTCTTGGTAATTAATGCAATAAAAACACAAGCAACCAGTATTATTAAAATCAACAAGAAAAATACAATCCATGGCGCAGGTATTTGAAAACCGCTAGATGTAATTATTGTATTTAAAATCCGTAACAAATATGGATGGAGAAAAAAGACAGCAAAACTTGTTGAAGCTAATAACTGAGCGTATTTTAGATTTAGATCTTCAAAACGCTTTAACCACACCATAAAGAAAATGCAAAGTATGGTTTTTTGGAAAATGAGTATGTCAAAGCCACCATAATCAAATGCATTCTTATGATAATTACCATAATCCCCCATAACCGCTTGAATAACCGCTAAAGCGATAACTATGACGAATAGATAGCCTTCTTTTCCAGAAAGCCTAGTATAAATATGATCTCTGTTTATTGAACATAGAATGCCCAACAGGTAAACAGGCGTAAAATAAAGTACTGATTGTACAACGTGTACATTTTCTATCGGTCGATGCAATAAGGTCGCACCTACAAGCAACATAACAGTGATCATTATTTGCTTTTTAACATTTAACTTTATAAATAATACATGTAACGGAGATAGTAAGAAGGTCAGCATGATATAAGGAATATACCAATAGGCCGTCATAAAACGCCCCGTCCAGTAATACTTCAAGGCGGGTATTATATACTCATTGATCAGACCAACGCCTTGCGGTAGAAAGTAACCATCAAACAAAGGCTTATGTAAATATATATATAAGGATATCGGCAGAACAGACAATACAGTATAGGGTATTAGAATATTTTTTATTTTTCCAACAATAAACCTTTGGAAATCAAACTTATTATAAAAAACATGATGAAACATAAAACCAGAAATAAAAACAAAAAGCGCGGTTCCCCCTGCTGTTAAATTTCTAACAATATATTCTCCTAACGTATTAAATGTTACGCCAGCTACATCATAACAATGAGCAGCAACAATAAAAGCAATCGCTATAGCCCGAAAATGATTAAATGAGTTTAAAAACATATTTTCCCTTTTTTATTACATCCTTGGTTGACAAAATTAAGCCACTTGGGCAAAAGTAACTTCTCGACTATTTGTGTTTAAAATGACTATTCACAGCCCTGCATCTAAACGAATATACAGGCCTTGATAAACGGAAATATTATCGAAGTAAGCAAATACGCTTATATAATTCCCATACTTATCTTTAGGTGCCCATGCTGCGGTATTCCCTCCATGAAACGTATTAAATAAGAACTCATTAATGAGGCTTTCTTTACCACCCACACTTCTAAAACGAATCTCATTTTGCTCTATAAGTTTGCGGCCATTAATGTAGACATGTGCATAGCCATTATCTTTTCCGACATCATTAATTTTCACATGAAATGAGATCGCATAATAACGCTCTTTTTCAAACTTAAATTCTTTATATATTGCTTCTACACCGTATTTGTTCGTTTTATTTTGTGTGTAAAGATAAGAACCTAAACGACCTTCCCTCTTAAATAATAGGCGCGCACTCCAACCTGCGGGTACGGTCTTCCCTCCTCCTGTAACAGGATTTTCAGGCCCAAACCCGTGTAACTTCCCGCCCTTCACAAACTGAAAGTTCTTATCAAACTTTAAATCATAAACCAGTGTCATTTCATCACTGAACTCAGGCAAACGATAACGAGCAACAAGTCGCTCACTCCCTATATCACTCCCCACATAAATTGCTTTAAGCGCTTTTGACCCGTCAACTCCTTCACCATCAACAACAGATAGATTATCTTTTTGTGTGAGTAAAGCAGCTAAGCCTGATTTTTTCACCACTTCAAACGTTTCTAGTAGCAGCGCTTTAGACTCGATTTCACTAGAAACATTTACTGAAAGAAGAGGTAAAGTAATACCTATAACGATAGCTAAATATTTTTTCAACATCTTTTACAAACGACCGTATAGGCCAAAGCCATTAAAGAGTATGATGCCACACCAGCCAGATATGAGGCTTCAAGTAACGACGTAATAAATAAAAACATAGCTAAGGCATTAGACAATTGATTTGATGAAACCTTAAAGAAGTTATAAAGCAAAATAACTAAAATCAGCACGGATCCAAACACTCCCATGCTGTAAAATGCTTGTAAAACAAGGTTATGCGCATGGGCGGGTGTATACCCTATTAAATATGAAAACTCAGATATTGCAGCAGAAGAAACCCCTAAACCATAGCCAGTAAAAGGCCTTTCTAAAGCCACATCAAAAACAACAGGCCAAATAAATGTTCTTCCTGTAAACGTAAGTAATTCATTAGGGTCTCCATGCCTGGACAACAGAACAAGAAGCGAAGAAAAGTCTATTAACACTGCAAAAATAACGAATATTAAAGATGAGCCCAGCATAAGGTAGACAAAGAATTTGAATCGTCCTTTTTCAATGAGGAACAGACTCGCAAGTAACACCGCTGCAATTGATGTTTTGCTGTTAGATAAGAGCAAGCAACAAACAGCCAAAAACATCATAACTTTCAAAAAGCTAAAATTAAGAAGTTGTTTCTTAATTGCAGTCACAAGAAATAAAATAAAGATGGCACAAAATCCACCCATTGCATTAGAAGTATTAAGAACACCACTCATCCGCTTACTTACAAAAAGCTCATCATCATACCAATAGATATGACGACCTAGATCAGGTAAAAAAAGATAGTAAAAAATAGAGCATATAACTACTACAGAAAACGCGATAACAATGCCACTTATCACAAAGTCATCGCTATACCTCAGGTAGAGATACTTAATATAAAGATAAATTGATATATACGAAAACAACACAATACTACTTCTAAATGCATTTTCGGAAAATGGAATCATTACAAAACCAAGCAGAAAGAACAGTACAAGAAAAAGTTCGTGGTTGTTAATTATTCCCCAGTTATAGTTATGCCGAATAAAATATGCAATAGGCAAGGCCGCCGCTGCCCCCCATGCAAGTAACCGAATAATGATTTGAAAATCTACAGCCTCACTACCGTACTCTCTAATTCTAAAAACAAAGAGTGATCCAATAACAATAAAAATAAGCGTACATAAGTCAAAGCTTTTACGTCTAATTAGCAACTATTTCACCCTAAACAGTTGGATAAGGTTTAATTTCTTTGCATTATAAATATGAACAATAAAAGTAATAATCCAACCGATAAGAATACATAATGATAAATAGTGATCGAGTTGAAAAAAATAGGCAGTAACAATCAAAATTAGGGTTGTAATGCTACCGAAGAAATATCCGTAGTTTACTGATTTAAAGTTATCAGTTTTATAAAAAATCATCTCCACACTCCGTGAAATTGCTAGAAAAACACTAACAAAAAGCCAGGGTAACAGGAGCCATGTGTCTGGAATTTTCTCTGGAGGGTAAAATTTTGTTAGTACCTGTGAAGCAATAATCAGACATATAATGCTTATACAGAAAGATATGAAAAAGTACTTAACTAACAATTTTTTAAAGATGACCCGGAGCGATTTTAAATCATTACTCAGGCCTCGCTGGTCAACTGACTCTACCGATTTAATTACAATTTGTACTAGCTGAAAAATTGACCTTGAAACAAACAACATCGCAGTTATTTTCTCCAAAAAAAACTGCGATGCTAAAATAAATGGTAAATGAACAAGCGCTAACTGGCTAACTGAGTTTAATGCCTGAGTATAAAGGCTTTCGGCACGCCTCCACCAAAGAGACTCAGACAAGAGCCCCTCTTTTAACATACCCAATGAAATCATTTTATTGCAATAGACATAAATAACAATCGAAACTAACTCTAAAAAGAACAAACCTGAATATAGATAAATAAGGTTATTGAGTGTTAACTGTGAGCTAAAGGCTAGAGCCACAATAAAGCAAAAAAGTAACGCAGAAAACACAGGCACTACAATCAAATATTTTTCTGACAGAAACAAATAACGAATACTTTCATGTACAAACAAGAATGCGAACAAAGTAACTGTCACTTTAAAATCAACACTATCAATTTCAAAGAAAATCAAGCCTATCAGCATCAGGACAATAGATGAAAACAATAAAAAAGAGAAATTATTTATTATAAATATAAAGCTATGCAAAAGCCGAGACTTATTATCATAAGTAACATTATAGGGGATAAGGATAATAGCTCGTTGGAATGACTGTATGATTAACGTTGCTGTTAATGCTATTCCAAATGAAACGACTCCCGCATAAGATTCAAATTTCAACAAGAAAAAAGTAATCAAAAAATTGGATATGGACAGAGCCATAGAATCGGAAAAGACAAAGAGTTTACGTAGCACCAAAAATAATCTCTTCAACCGAGTCAGATAATGACACTGATGCAGTATCATTAGTCTCAGACAAAAAATTAGAATTATTTTCTAACTTCATCATATCTCGAATTAATGAATCTAGCTCATCCAGGTTTTCACAAACTTGCAGTAATGTATTTTTATTGGAGACACAGGCAAACTGTTTTGCTGTCCCTAGTTGATGATCATTTCTATGCTCACCATATTTCAACATCCGAGGAGTCACCAAAAGTCTTTTGTTAAGCTCCATACATTGAATTATTGTACCCATGCCAGCATGAGACAGCACTAAGTCACAACTTACTAGTTTACTGGAGTACTCAATAGCATTAAGAAATTTTTTGTAGCTAATATGTTTTGGTATATAGTCGGTTTCACCCGTTTGTGCAAAAACAGAAATATCTGAAGACTCAGCGCATAATAAATCGATAGCTTTAATGAGTCGATCAAATGGAAGTTGTGCTCCTACGGTAACAAAAATATTAATCATATGACCCGCCCCATGAACTCAACCCTACCACAGCCTTCAAGGTGCTCCCACTGAGTAAGCGTTACATTAGAAAAATACTTAGCAACCCCACCTGACGCTGATATTTTTGATGTATTGGCAATACTGTCAATCCAGATAGTCTTTTTAAAACAACACCGAGCAATAATTAGAGCTAACAAACCTGGAGCGGCACCGGTTGTTACAACCCACTTAACATCAGGTTTACCAAGAACCTTAATAAATTCAAAAAATGCAACAAACATTTTCCACCAATTAGTACGAGAAAAATCTGTTACTAACACTTCATTACCGATAGGTACGTCATCGCCTCCTATTTTGGTTCTTACATAGAGAACGTTATATGCTTCTAGTCTTTTTATATTAGAGACAATCCGTTTAAGCTGAACATAATGACCTCCACTAGATGCAACGGCAACTAAGGTAGAACCGGTTTTACTCATCATTATCAATTATCCCTAATGTCTTAGTTTTAATATTCGTTTTCTTCACGATAGCAGGGTTCCCAGCGACCAAACTATTATTTGGTACATCTTTAGTTACAACGGCTCCTGCAGCCACAATGCAATTATTACCGACATTAATACCAGGCAAAATCATTGCGTTAGCGCCAATAAAGCAGTCGCGACCTATCTTCGTATCTATGTGTAAATCACGAGACATGTCATGCGTAAGTATTGTTGCACCAAAAGCAAGGTAAGTTCCCTCATCAATATATATTCCACGAGGGTTGGTTTTATCAAGCTTCGCTTTTAATGAAATACGTACCGATGGATGAATATTCATGCCATAAATAAAAACCAGTGCTTTAATCCTTAACGAAAGAATAAAGTGCCTAAAGTAAACGTGATAAAACCTTCTCATACCAACAACCTTTTTCTTCAACTCAACCTACATTAAAAAACAAACATCTAGCCTTGTAGTCTTGTACACTCGTCCCTTTCCCATTGAAGGCCGACATTAAACCTAAGCTGAGCTGAAGCTCTCAATTTACACATAAGCATAATTGACACATAACAAAAGAAGGGAATCCATTTTTTACTTTTATAAACAATAGACAAAAGAGATTTGAAATTATTTGATCCGTTAGATGGACTAAATCCAAGTAATTTTTTTAGCTGAAAGTTGCCTAACTGGCTTCTTGTTTTAACTTTAACCAACGATATTGTTTTTGTCGGCATACCAACAATTGACGTTGAATTATAAAGACGCTGCAAATTCTCCACACCTAAGCAGCCTTTTACAAAGCCATCATCTGCAATGATATTGGGAAACTCCCCGATTTTTTCCAAGGCCTCTTTCGATAAGATATAAACCCCCGAATTAACCATTCCAGCTTTATAGGCCGGCGTTTCATAAATAAATTCATAGTATTGCTTAACAATACGATCTACTTTATCGCCTTTAAGAGAAACAGAAGGGGATGCAAATAAATATTGCTTACAATCAAATTCCTTTTCAATATTTAATATCGAATTTATGCTTAATATTACATCAGCATCTTGATAAACACGTGGAAAATATTTTGCGACTTTATTTCCAGCATTAATCGCCTTAACTTTTGACCCTTCATCAAGAACAATGAGCTCAACCCAAGGATAGTTACTCCTCACGTGATCTTCAGTTCCATCTGTACATCCATTACATACAACAATCACCTGCACCTCTGTTGTTAAGCTAGCATAAGGTTTTAGCGTGTGGTCAATTACATTTATTTCATTATATGCTGGCACGATGACAGATATTGTCATATGGTTTCACCTTAATAATAACTAACTGAAAACGGCTATTTAACTCAATAGGCTTGGCTTTAATCACCACGAACAGATTTAAATCTATTAAGAAAAATTACTCGATGTTTAATATAATAAATAAACTAATCTGTATAAGTTATTATTGTTTGTGAGGATATATACGATAAAAAAGAAAGGGTCACTAACATTACTCAACTACTCCTTGTAATTTCCATTCCATACACGCAGTCTAACTACATGATTTTCGCGTCAAATTATAGACTATATGAAGACCACGTCAAGAATAATATAAATTCTTATGACCTTCATAAGAAAAACAAACCGTACCACCATACTATAATTTCATTATGATATTTATATGACAAGCTATCGGATTCACAAGGAGATACAAACAAACACCTTACTAACGTAAAGCACCCATAGCAAAAACAAAAAAAGCCCGATAAATAATCGGGCTTTTTTCGGAGTAACAACCCCTTAATAAAACAAGTGCATCTACTTAAATTACACCGCTTTATATTATACTGCTTTTGGGAACACTGCGTAGTTCACACCACTCATTTCATTCGATAAACGAATAACCTGCGCACTGTAACCC
>JADGDH010000060.1:11334-16045 GCA_016745015.1 Colwellia sp. | reverse complement strand
AACTCATCAAGTAAACCATTAAAAGCTTGATAGGCTACAAAACCACCCCCAATGCTATCTTGCTCTTGTCCTAAAATTAAACTTTGTATATTCAATGGCAAGGTTGATTGTGTAACACAACCTTGCAATGCTTTATCTACAAATAAACAGCTTTCACTACCCTCTCGCGTCCAGACTAAGTGATGCCAATTATCATCGGCAATTGAGGGTGTCGTGATACTCCCATTGTAGGAGTTTTTTAAATGAGGGAGGAAATTGGTATGACTTGTAAACCACATAATCAGTTCATTCATACTAGCCCCTGCACCCGAGAGAATACTTTGGTTAGACGTTTTACTGGTTTTTGCCCATAAAGACACACTAAAATCAGTTTTTCCCGTTAATATATTCTCATCCAAAATAGCGTAATCATCTATCCCTGCGGCACTGAAATCTATTGCATTACACACCTTGCCTAACTCTATAGGTTGGCTAGCCTTTGCCTGACCATGAAAACCGCCAATGCTATCAATAATTTCATTAGGAGTGTCGGTATATTCGGTTTCATCAAAACGGTAGCTGGCAACTGGTTGAACAGCTACAGCAGGGGTGCTTGATATAGCTAACAGTAATATAAAAAAAAGAAATACAAAGCGATAAAGCATTATAAATCCCGAGCTTCTACTTGAATTGTTCTACTGCTAACCACAGAACTTCCACATTTTCCAGTACTCGTTAAACGATAAAATAGTGTTCCATCTATAGGGTGAACAGCATACTGCTTGCAGCTTGTTTTAGCTTTACAATGATAAAGTCCTTTTATCGTTGAAAAATCATAATTAAAAATACCGCCAATATTCTCATTACATTGAGATGTGCCACCATTTAGCGGGTTTAGGGGAAATAGTTTTTGTAAGTCAGCTTGCATGGCTGAATTTGCCGCCATATAAGCACGTGTACCAATAACTTCTTGGGCTATAGCTTCACTACTTGTTGATAATACGCGCATTAATGCTCCGCCAAGGAGAATTAAAACAATGATAATGAACAATGTCATTATTAAGGCGCTACCTCTTTGCTTTTCAAAACAAGGAATTATTTTAGGGAATTGAAGAGAAATGACCATAATTTAACAAAATTCGTTACCACATCCATAAAGTCAAGGTAACGCTAAGTCTCTAAATATGCAACTCTTAATGGCTGAAAGTAAAGCAATAAAAAAAACAGGCAAATTAACTAAGGAGTATTTTTAATATGAATATCATTGTCAAAAGAAATGATTTCACCATCCCTATCGAAATTTAGCCTAACTTGTACAATAGCATTTCTTTGTAAAGATACAGGTAGAAATTTAAATGGTAAATTATTTTTATCAAATTTTAAATGCTCTGCCATTAGTATGGAATCACCTAGACTAGGAAATTCTTGAACAGTGGTAAAGCTATTACCTTGATAACGTATTAACTTAAAGTTACTTACACAAAATGAAACGGTAGAGTCAAAAACATACAGTCTTTCTGTTGGCGAATGTTCATCAAAAACCATGCCGCCAGCTGGCTCTATTGGTACAGTCCAAATATCATCAGTAGAACTAGAGAATGATTTAAATTGTGTTACCTTGCCGTCACCTGAGTTTACATCAAAATTATAAATATCTGATGATTTCAAAGGATAAACCACAATATAATCTGAACAAGAACCAGTGCAATCAAATAAATCACCTTGTGAGTCAATAAATGAGACTACATCAATTTCGTTTGCCTTAAGGTCTGGTACTACAGGAAGTTTTATATAGATAGTGCTGGCTTTTATTGGGGTAAACTCGATGCATTGCTTTACTGTATCATCAATAACTCTAATGCTATTTGGCACTGCATTACGCAGTTCTCTATTCAACCTTTCAACCGCAAAACGAGCACTTGAAAGTAAATCATCACGTTCGCTAACATTCAGATAAGTTTGTGTCGACAACCCGATAAAGCCCGAAATACCTAAAGCCATTACCCCTAAAATAATAATAACAATAATGAGTTCTAACAGCGTAAAACCTTTTATTATATTGGCTTTAGCACTTTGATTTTTCAATGTTCTTTTTGTTTGGGTAAGTTTTAATTGAAAGTTTAACATCAGAAATTTGCCTTATGCGTTGCAAATTCAATCGCAGTACCTAATGGCGTGGTAACTGTTACTGTAATCCGTTTTGCTGCCATATTATCGACAAACCCCAGTGATGAACCGTCATATACCACTTGAACATCAATAGTAAAGTTACTATAACCAGTATGTAAATCTTCACCATTGGCATTAAACTGCTGTGAATAAGTGTGAAAATCATCAACATCATTGAATAAATCTCGACTTACTTCTCCTTTATCAGGTCGCCCACCATTACCATCTTCTGGGCCAAGTATATTTGTACAAGGGTTACTACCATAATTAGGCTCACCACAACGCACTAAGCCACCAGCCATGTCTGAATTTTCATCAAAAGCACGTGAGGTAATATCATTTAAAAAGCTTTGACCTAACTCTGCTGCTTTTACTTGTAGTATTTGATCGGCACTTTTTTCCTCTGCGGGTGCGATAAGTGTTGAAACTATTGATAAGGAAATGGATAACACCACAATACCAATAATTAATTCGATTAAGGTAAAGCCACGTGAGTTAACAGATAATGCATTATTGAGTTGATAATTATTGAGTTGATAATTATTTAGCATGAACATAACCTTCTGACTCTATTATTATCTCTAGCGTTTCAACATTACTACTAATCTCAATAGTACAGCCGCCCACACAATCAATTAACGGTCTCCCCATAGCGTTAAAGCCAATAACATTTGGGCTACTGCCAAAAGTAATGTCATAACGATCATCAACAATATGACCCGTTGCATCTGGTTGCCAGCCTAAAGCTGGAATAACAGTAATGCCACAATCTGTTCTATCTGGCACCCCATATTGCTTGCTTTCTATTACAAGGTGATTACAAAAAGAGTCTTCGGTTTGTTGCATTGCACGCTGCTGAGTTAAACGCAAAGCTGAAATAAGTTGTGCACGGTGAGTATGCGCTTCATAACTCGCTGTACCATCAAATTTAGGCAGCACCGCAACAGCAAGTATTCCTATTAGAATAATTACGGTTATTAACTCTATGATAGTAAAACCAGTTTGGTATTTTTTCATAACAATTTTTTTATATTTTCAGACAAAAAAGGAGAGCTAAGCTCTCCTTTTTAAGTATGATATAAATTAAATTTATCTTGTTTCAATTATTAACAATCTACAACTTGAATATTCGGTTTATCAGTACTCGTAGCATCTTCAAAATACACAATACATGCATCTGTTATTGCTGATGGCTCAGTACCCTTTGCTGGATAAATAACAAAATCACCGCCAATAACTTTATATTTGAAGTCACTTATAGTCGTTGTATCTGTAGAAATAACCATATCAACATCGATAAGATCATCCCAATCTCCTCTACCAGCAGCTGTTCCAGAGTAATCAGCAAGAGGGTACCCATAACCTATTTCAGTATCAACATCATTCACAGTGACAAAATTAGTCGTTGCAGCAGCTACCGTTTCATTACCTTTAATTAACGATTTGCTATAAACCATACTTGAAGCAGACTGCATCGATGCTTTAACACCCTTTAATGTTGCTGTTCGAGCATCGTCTTGTAAATCAATAAACTTAGGCGCAGCCGTTACTGCTAAAATACCTAAAATTACAATTACTACCACTAATTCAATTAGGGTAAAACCTTGTTGGCCATTCGTTCTTTGTTTAGTTAAATTTTTCATATTAAGCCTATTTGTCTTTTTTTATTTTTAAGAATTAATTATCATTAATATGGACAATTACTGAACTAGTCGCTGGTTGGTAAGTAAAGCTATTACCTATATCGATTGATGTACCTGGAGAAATATAATCATCATTAGCATCACGGTCTAAGCTTTCTTTTAAATAAAAGTGACATGTTGATGCCGCTCTATTACCTGTCTCACTAGCAAAATATCCCATAGACTCATCATTGTTTAAAGTGTTTAATATATTAGTTACTCTAGGCGGCTGTTGTAATATATTTTCCCATATTTCAATACAGTTAACAGCATCAAAGTCACCATCTAAATCCTCACCATCAGTTAAGCCGGTAACATAACCTGGACGAATATTTCTAGTTTCATCTTCTGTTGTTAAAATTAACCTAGAGCCACCATAATTAACACTGTTCTGGTTAGTGCCATTTTGTGGACGCCCTTCAGCTTCCCATTGCGCTCTAACCAATGAAACACCTGTAGCAAAACCACCCGCCATACCTTCAATATTGGCTTGTTTAGCTTGCTCAGTTAAATCAATAAACTTAGGGATAGCAGTTACCGCTAAAAATCCTAGTATGACTACAACAATCACGAGTTCAATCAAAGTAAAACCTGATGACTTTTTCACTTTCATTTCATTACCTATATTACTTATATTAGTCATACCAACCTCATTATGCATATCTTATTATTTTAATTGTAGCAGTGATTTATTTACTAAGTCACTTATTTAACGCTATTAATTACACTTTTAAAACAAAAAAGTTAAAAAAAGTAGTTAATTAAGCTTAATTACTTTACTTACTTTACCGTCATTACGGTTATATTGAAAATAACTACCATCAAGTAATACATAACGGCATACCTTATTTTCAGTGCTATTTTGCTTACCTTTTGGCTTA
>JADGDH010000060.1:0-11234 GCA_016745015.1 Colwellia sp. | reverse complement strand
ACTTTACCGTCATTACGGTTATATTGAAAATAACTACCATCAAGTAATACATAACGGCATACCTTATTTTCAGTGCTATTTTGCTTACCTTTTGGCTTATCTTGAGCATTACGATGAGAAGTACGCACTTCTATAGCGCTAACGGGAAACTTCATTGCGCTTATCGGCATGTCTATAATCAACTGCCAAATTTCTTCACAAGGTAATTGCGCTTGTTGCACATCTATCCACCCAGCTTTATTAACAGGTACTACTTGCTTTTGTTCATTACTTAAAGATGCAAGGTAAACAATATTAGGCTGTTTATCCATCATCCATTGTGCATGTACCGCATTCACTTTGGTATTAAAACTTTGTGCTATTGTAGCGAAACCTGCCTGAATAAATGGGGATTCATTTTTAATATAAAAATTTATAAAAACAGCCATCATTACGCCTACAAGTGCAATGATCACAACAAACTCTGCGAGTGATTTTTCTTTTTTCTCACTGTTTGATGTCATTTATACAATACCTTTGTCAAAATAAATTCTAACAGTCATTTTATTATTATCTTTTGTATTTACTTAACCTTGCATAGCTGATGCCATATCCCACATTGGCGTAAATATACCGAGCGCAAGTACTAGCACCATAGCTGCAACGCCAACCAATAATAGCGGCTCTATTCTAGCGGTAAGCGTGCTTAAATCGTAATCAACTTCTCGTTCGTAATAATCACCTACTTCTTTTAGTAGTTCATCTACTCGCCCTGTTTCTTCACCAACCGCTACCATTTGCAAAACAAGTGGCGTAAATAAAGTACTAGCAATGGCTGCGCGCAGTAAACTTTCACCACTTTCAATGGCTTGTCGCATAGCAATAATTTTTTCTTGCATATAGCTATTATCAACGGCATCAGCAACAAGGGTTAGCCCTGTTGTCATTGGAATACCTGACTTTAAAATAATACCAAAACTATGTGAAAATCGGGCTAAAATTGAGCGTTCAATAATACTACCAATAATAGGCAGCTTTATTTTTCGTTTATCCCACTGATAGCGCCCTTTCTCTGTTTTCAATGATCGCTTAAGTGCAAAATAAGCGGCAATGCAAGTTATAAGCATATAAGGCCAATAATTTAAAAAGAAATTTGAGCTGGCAATTAAAAACTTGGTTGCCAAGGGTAATTCCGCCCCTAGCTTGGTAAACATGTTAGCGAAGGTAGGTATCACAAAAATATTTAAAATAACCAGAGCAGCAGTAAGAGCAATTAATACCATGCTTGGGTAGCGTAATGCTGTTTTTATACGTTTTCTGGTTGCTTGCTCTCGTTCTAGGTAACTGGTTAACTTCAAGAAAGATTCTTCTAGCTGACCTGTGTTTTCACCAACATGAATTAATGAAACAAATAAAGAGCCAAATATTTTAGGATGCTGATTTAACGCTGATGATAAGGTATACCCTCCCTCTAACTGACTACCAATATCAATTAATGCCTTTTTTAGTGTTAATGACGTACTTGCATCTGCCATACCGTTTATTGCACGTAAAATAGGCACTCCAGAGCGCATTAATGCGTACATTTGTCTGGAAAAAATAATCAGTTCATCTAAAGATACATGATTAAAACCAAAAATTTCACCCACGTCTTTACTCGCAAGGCTCTTATCACTACTTACAGATGACACTAGAATAGATATGGGTGTAATGTTTTTTTGAAGCAATTGCTCTGCCACGGCAGAGGTATTACCCGCTTCCATAGTACCTTTGACTTGGCTACCACTACTATTACGACCTATATATTTAAATGATGCCATATTTACTTCTTATATCTCTTTTGTATGCGTGAATAATTCTAGAGAATAGTTACCCTAAATAAATAATCGACTCGTTTAGTGATACTAATTAACATCAACCGTTTCAACTAAACGTAGCACTTCTTCTACCGTAGTTACACCTTGAGCTGCATAATCAAAGGCAGCAAGTGCTAACGGGGTAAAACTGGGATTTTCTTTAGAATGTTTAGTAAAGGCTTCTGAATCATCACGTTTAAGTGCTGACATCATTGGCTCATTCATTTCTAATAACTCAAAAACACCTATTCGGCCTTTATACCCAGTATATTGACAACTTTGACAGCCTTTTCCTCTAACAAATTTAGTTGTTTTTGCTTTTTCGCCCGCTAAATTAGTTAACCATAATAACTCTTGAGATTCAGGCTTATACTCTTCTTCACAATTTTCACAAATTCGACGAACTAAGCGTTGTGCAATAATAGCGCGCAATGAACTACCCACTAAAAAACCTGCAGCTCCCATGTCAATTAACCTCAGTGCACTGGTAATCGCGTCGTTAGTATGTAGTGTAGATAATACTAAGTGACCTGTTAATGCGCCTCGTAAACCAATTTCTACGGTTTCTTGATCACGCATTTCACCTACCATCATAATATCTGGATCTTGACGAAGCGCAGTACGTAATACCGTTGAAAAGGTTAAGCCTATTTTAGCGTTAACTTGTACTTGGTTGATACGAGGTAAACGGTACTCAACAGGATCTTCAACGGTAATTATTTTCTTACTCGCTTCGTTTAATTCACTTAATGCAGCATAAAGGGTTGTTGTTTTACCGCTACCCGTTGGGCCAGTAACTAACACCATTCCATGAGGACGAGTAATTTGATGACGCACACGTTTAACAAAGTCGTCTGGCATACCCGTTTGATCAAACGAGAGTAAACCAGCAGACTGGTCAAGCAAACGCATAACCACTGATTCTCCATGTTGCACTGGCATGGTTGACATACGCACATCAATACTATGTCCCGATATTTGCAAATGGAAACGACCATCTTGTGGGATGCGTTTTTCAGAAATATCTAAGCCTGCCATTAGCTTTAAACGTAAAACCATCGCTGAGGCAATTTTATTTTCTTTTAAAATATTTTCTTGTAAAACACCATCAATACGCTGACGAATACGCAATTGATTTTCATCAGGTTCAATATGGATATCTGAGGCGCGCATTTGCACTGCGTCTTCAAATACTGACTGTAATAATTTACCAACCGTTGCATCACCTGTTTCATCAATGAAAGAAGTTGATAAATCAAAACTAGATGATTGTTCATATTCTTCTTCTAGCTGGCTAGCAAAAGATTCAATGTCTGCAGTTCGTCGATAAAGGCCATCAAATGCTTCAAACATTTGCGAGTCCATCACTACCGCTAATTCAAGACGTTTAGGCGCTAACATATGCTCGAGCTGATCAATAGCATTTAAATCTGCAGGGTCGCTCATACCCACAACAACAGAGTCACCTTTATCTTCAATAATCAATGCCCGTAACCGCCTAGCATGCACTTCTGATAATAAATTGGCACTTTCAGTGGCTATACGGCGTTGGCTAATATCTAAAAACGGTACATTTAATTGTTGCGCTAAAAACTCTAAAAGTTGTCGTTCAGATAAATAGCTTAATTCTATAAGTGTATCGCCTAATTTTCGACCTGTAGTTTTTTGGCTATTTAGCGCCTGCATTAATTGTTCGTTGGTAATAATACGCTCGTGAACTAGTAGGTCACCTAAGCGCATTTTTAATTTGGGAGCTGCCATGTTATTTATTCTCCTAAAGCTTGCATGCGTTGCTCTGCAAACTTGACTGATGATGCTGACAAATCTGTTTTGGTTAAAGCAAGCTCATATTCATTAACTGCCAATAAAAATTGGCTACTTTTGTCATAAACAATTGCTAAGCCTAAATGCCACCGACCACTGTATGGCTGCATTTTAATTAACATTTGATAAGCGCTAATGGCACTTGGGTATTGTTCAATTTGTTGAGCAATAGTAGCAAGCATTACTTGATACTCTTCTTGTTCCAAAGAAGCTAAGGGTTTCAATGAGTCAAATGCCGCTTCATGTTGTCCTAGTTTAAGATGAATTTGCGCTTTCATTAAACGTAATTCATCGTCTTGCGTATCTATTGCTAAGCCTTGAGATAATAAATTCAAGGCCTGTTGATATGATTTTCGCCCAAACCAAAGTGCAGCAAGTTTTTTTCGTGCTTGTTTATGCGCTGGTTCAATAATCAATATATCTTCAAATAACTGCTCTGCTTTAGCTATTTCATTAATATTGACCGATTTTTCAGCTCTTGCCAATTTTTTTGCAACTAACTCTTTTGATGTTAATTGACGTCGAGATATAGACATTTGGCTAGGCTTGGCTTTTTTTAAGAGTAAAGGCTCTCTTTTAATCGGTTCAGGTAATTGCTTAGTTGGCTGCTTAGTCGATGGCTCTGTTACTTTTTTTACCTGTGCCAACTCAACACTTTTCTTTTGCTGTTGTTGACGAACAGGTATAGGTTTAGGCTTAAGCAATGGTTTAATTGTAGGTTCATTACTTAATTGCTGAAGTGAATTCTGATTTTCATTATCAGTGTTTGTAACACCTTGCTGTGCTGTTTTGGTAGCCTGACTTGGTAAAACCTGCGCTACATTTTGAGCGTTAACAACTGCTTGCTGTGCAACTTCACTTTTTGCGACACGTTCTTGCAAATTCCAAATATAAAAGCCAAGTGCATTTAAACTAAGTAAAACAACAACACTGATCAACACTATTTTCAAAGAGGATGGTTTATGGGCTGCAGCTACAGGCATAGGTGCCTGCCCTTGCTCAGGTGCACGTTGCTCTAAATCTTTTAGCATTTGGTTAATAACACTCACTATGCTGCCCCTGACAGGTAAAAAGAATAAACAAAGTACATTAAAACGATTAGCAATAAACTTACCGCACTCACCGTGAGCATATTAGTTGCACCTGCATAGTAAGTTTTATTAAGATTATTAGTAATACTTTCTGTATCTTTTATTGCAGCATTAAGCTGCTTTTTAGTCATTTTATAATCGCCTTGGCCATAACTTAGCATTAACATTTTATGACACAATACATTCACTAACCGAGGCGTTCCCTTACATACTTTTGTTATTTTTTTACATAGTGTAGCCGAAAATAATTCCGCCCCTTTATACCCTGCAACGCGTAACCTATGTTGTATGTATTGTTGTACTTCATCACTATTCATTGCCCTTAACTGATAAGAAAAGGTAATACGTTGGCACAGCTGTCTAAACTCAGTTTGTGCTAAACGCTGATCGAGTTCAGGTTGCGCAAACAAAACAACTTGCAACAATTTACGCGTTTCTGTTTCTAAATTTGTGAACAAGCGTAAAGCCTCCAAACTTTCTGCGGGTAATGCTTGTGCTTCATCAAGAATAAGTACGACAGAGTGACCTTTACTATGCAATTCTAGTAATCTATTTTGAATACGCTGTGTTAATAACTGTGCCGACATTCGTTGTGCTTGCTTTACGCCTAACTCAAGTGCAACAGCTCGCCTCAATTCATCAGGATTCAAGTAAGGGTTAGGGATATAGGCAGTAACAAAATGTTCTGGTATTTCATTAAGCAACTTGCGGCAAAGTAACGTTTTTCCTGTACCCACCTCTCCAATAACCTTGATAAACCCCTCGCCTGTTTTAAGCGCAGTTATTAGCACAGCTAGTGCTTCATTATGAGGCTCAAGCGCTAAAAAAAAATGTGTATTTGGTGTCAGCGTAAAAGGTAATTCTGTTAGGCCAAAATGGTACAAATACATAAGCGCTTATCTAATTATTAATAGTCTAATTTAGTGACAGTTAAGTTTATTCATTATTTACAGGAACATCTTCTTCAGGAAACCATTTTTGTAATAATTCACGGGCATCTTGTAATTGTGTTTTCCAAGAGTCTTGTCCAATAACAATAGGTTTAAGTAAAATAACTAACTCTCGCTTTTGGGTTGTTTGACTAATACTTTTAAATAAATTACCCATAATAGGAATATCACCCAGTAACGGAGTTTTAGACTCTTGATCTACACTGTAGGTTTCAATTAAGCCACCAATCACCACAATTTCACCTGATTTGGCACGGATAATGGTGTCAGATTCACGCACTCGACTTTGTGCTAAAGGTAAAACCAATTCTTCTGAGCCAAGTTTAATTGTTTTATTTTGTTCTTCTGTTAAGGTAACTGATGGATGCACATGCAAAATAACACTGCCATCTTTATCTATTTGAGGCGTTACATCTAAAGCGATACCTGAGAAAAACGGGGTTAATTCAACTTCTGGTGTTGTGGTAGTTGAAGTACCTGTAGTAGTGGTACTTGAAACGTCAGTAACAAAATATTCATCTTCACCCACTTTTATTACCGCTTTTTGATTATTAGTTGCGGTAATTCTTGGGCTTGATAATACCTGCACATTTCCTTGGGTTTGTAGTAAATCTATTACACCATTAAAATCTGGCCCCGAAAAACTTAATGATGTTGCCCCACCTATTTTACTTGATATAGGGTTACCACTAATATTACCACTGGTGCTAAAGGTAAAGTCTGTTTTACCTATACTACCCAGTACTTCATCCCAGTGCACACCTTGTTGATAATCATCATTTAAGGTGACTTCCATAATTTTGGCTTCAATAATAACTTGTCTATGTAAATGGGTTTCTGTATCAGAGATAAACTTTTCAACAGCAGCTATTTCTGTAGGTAAACCACGTACAGTAACCAAACCAGCTTGAGGTGAAATAATCACAGAGCGACCACCCTCAGTACCTACAAATGCGGTTAGTGTTTCTTTTAATTCAGTCCAAAAATTAGATTCGTTTTCTGTGTAAATATTAATACCACTATTACTGTTTTGGCCATTTTGACCGCTTTGATTATTGTTACTATTATTACTACTACTGCTGCTATTATTGTTATTACCGTTGTTATTGTTGTTTCCGCTACTATTTGGATCGTTTTCTGAGACGCCACCAGAGTTGATACTTGTACTTGAGGTGCCAAATCGTTTTAAGAACAAATAATTCAATGCAATTGTTTCAGTACGGATCCCTGAAGGATAAACTTGTATAACATTGCCACTAACACGAATATCGTAGCCATAAATATCTTCAATTACATCAACAGCTTCAGTCAAGGTTACATCGGTTAAACTTAAAGTAATACTACCGCTAACATCAGGATGAATAGCAATACTATACGCAGAGCCTTCTACAATGGCGGTAAAAAAGTCTTTTGCTTCAACTGACGTTGCAGAAATTTCAAGCCTTTTTTCTGATAATAACCCTTGTTTAGCCAGTGCCATATTTTGCGACATCAATTCTTGCTGAACTGAATTTGGCACTTGTGTTAATGGTTTTGGGCTATTAAAGGTTTTAGTTTCACTAATTGCTTGGTCTAAACCTTCTTTCATATCCGTTGGTTGGTCAGGTACACTTTGACAACCTGCAAATGTTAGCAATAAGGTAGAAAGGGCTATTTTCAATTTTGACTGTTTCATAGTTTCATTTATCTTTATTATTTTTTGAGTTCAATTATTAAAAAGTAGGATTAAACACTCGTACTTATTCATTTTTACTCTATTTAGCAGCACTCGTTTTAACAATATTGCTTTTAAAAACATTTAATGTCAGACGTTCTGTTTTACTGCGTAATATAACACTTTGATTATTAACAGCGGTCAACTGATATTCACCAATATAATCAAAAGGTTTCAATACCTTACCGCTAATCACTACTGTATGGACACCATCACCATGAATAATTGATTCTAACACCATTTTTTTACCATTGGGTATTACCGTAAACGAAACTTTATGCGCAAAGGGGCGCGTTGGATCTACTTTGACTGCAAAGGCTTGGCTTGACGTCAAAGCAACAATACAGGATAACAACAATATATGATTAAATTTAAACACCAACAAACTCCTTTTTAGTGCCCAAACTGTACATTTCTATTTCTAATTCATTTTTTGGGTATTCTGTTAATTTGAAATTAAAATCTTGCCAGAAAAATTTCCATGAAAGTTTTTCCAGTTCCACAAGGTAGTTTTGCAAATCAAAATAACTTCCTGAAAGTTTAATTTTAATACCATGGCGATATAAATTAAACTGCGAGTTATTGGTTTCAAGTTGCAAATTAACATCCCTATTAACGCCATCGTTAACGCCACTATTACCAGTTAAATTTTCAGGTTTTTCTAATAGTGGTTGCGCACCTAAAAGCTCAAAAGATAATAATGACACACCTTTTTCAAGCCTTAACAGATCTAATAAAGCATAACGCATTTGCACAGGGCTGATTAAGTCGCTGGTTAACTTCAGTAAATTCTCATCTACTTTTGCTAACTTAGCTTCATACTGAGCAATTTTCTTTTTAGCATCTTTATTTGGGTCACGCTGTAAAGCAGCTTGTATTTCACTCGTCGATATTTTCAACGATTGGTTGCTTGATTGAAGTCGCATAATTTGTTGAGCAGATTTATTATTCCCAATTATTTTAGCGTCAATAAACAGATAAAAAATGATGAAAAATATAGCAACTAAGCCAGTCAGTAAAATAAGATATTGTTCACGAATTGTTAGCACTAAATAATTAGCACTATACGCTTGCCATTGCTTACTCATAAGAGGATACCTCTTGATCTTTAGAGCTAACCATAAACTCAGTAATATTTTGCTCGTTTTCAGATAATTTAAAGTGAGAAAAAGATTTACCCGACAACAATAAAGAATTTTCAAAACCCGCTAACCAAGCAGGAACAGCCTCAGGTGTTAACGCTAAGCCTGTAAAAGTAATATTATCATTATTTATATTAATCGTTTCTAAGCGAATATCTTGGTGGTGCAACTTTGCTAAGTCATTCATTGCGCCAGCAAAACCCGTAACATAGGTTTTATTAGGGTTAGTTAACTTGGCATGTAACGCTTGCTTATTATTCATTAATAATTTAATCGTTGCTAACCTATCAGACAACTTAGTATCAACTTTATGCGCAGCTAGTTTAGTTGTAAGTGTTTCTAATTGTTTTGTATATTGGGTATTCTCATACTGTAAAGCCGTTAGTTTTTCTTTTAGAGAATATTGAGTGTACTTAGTTGCAGCAGCCCAACCTATCATAATAAAAAGCACTAAAGACCAAACAATAACAACGCGAGGTAGCGTTAACAAAACTTTTTCAGATAACAACTCAGGTTGTAATAAATTGATGCTGAACTTACCAATATTACTATTAGCACCACTCAGGTTAGAATTAACTGACATGCATACCCCCCTGAGCTTGTTCTGTAATTCTAGCTTCAATCATGGTTGCCCCAATGGCTGCCGCATAATTACGATATAATTGATAGGATTCAGGTAAAGCTAACAAAGTAACAGGCATATGAGAATTCTCAGCAAGCTTTCTAGCCAAAAGCCCTTCTAATTCAATAGGTAATAAAACTTTAATTTCTTTAATAGGTGCTTGTTTTAATTGTCGTTCAAAATAATCTGAAGAACGTTGAATTTCTAATGCTAAACTGTCAATAACGGTCATAGTCAGTTCATCTTCAGTTTTGTTAGCTAGTTGACTAAAGCCTCGTAATTGACGGTGAAAGTATAATTTTCCTTGCTTAACAATTAGCAATAATATTTCTTCATTCGGCTGCTGACAAACAAGTAAGCAAGCATCATTTTGCATTGGGTGTAAGTTTGCAAAGGCAAATTCAGCTATTGTTATACTAGCAACGTTCATATCACCTTGGTTTGCTGCGGTAACAATCTCTTTAAGCTCATTGATTGGCGAACAAACAACATTAATTTTTTCTTTGCCACCAGCAAGTACAGGACCATCAAAATAGTCTAACACCATATTTTCGGGTGAAATGCTAACAAGATCTTTTATTTGCCATTTCAAAGCACCATTAATTTCGGCGGCTGGAACATTAGGCTTGTCTACTTGCACAACTTGCGATTGCTGGCTATTAAGGACAATATGACATTTTCCTGCTAATTTAGCATCGGCTTGTAGTTCAACAATTGCAGCTGAATAATTTAATTCTTTAACAGCTAGCTGTTGAAAACTCGCTTTTTTTATCACGTCACTTTCAGATGATGTTATAGCGGCTAAAGAAGGAAAAGAGCATAGTGCTATTGATTCTTGTTGCAGAGAAACCCCAACCACTTGCTCAGATTGTTTTTTTGAAAAAATATTATTTACCTGTGTTAATAAAGACATGTATCAGTGCTATATTATTTTGAGTTTTAGTATAAAAATGAAATACTAAAAAAGCATTTAAAAGAAGAATTTATAACAATATCCTTTATTAGTCTATACCTGCAAGGTTTTTTACTAATTTATTAACTTTTCTAAGAACACACCTTACTTACAATGACTATTTTATCCAAACTTCAGCCACTACATCATCCACTATTTACCCAACATAAAGTGCAAGTTCAAATAAAGCGTGACGATATTATTCACCCCATTATTTCAGGAAATAAGTGGCGTAAACTTAAATATAATTTAGCGCATATTTTACAAGATAAAAACAGTAACGGTGTGCTCAGCTTTGGTGGTAGCTATTCTAATCATATTCATGCATTAGCATTTGCTTGTTATCAGCAGAAAATCCCTTGTGTTGGCATTATTCGTGGCGAAGAAGATTATGCCAATAACTTTACCTTATCGTGGGCTAAACATTGGGGAATGGCGCTGCATTTTGTTGATAGAAAAACCTATCGCCGTAGGCATGACACAGATTATTTACTGCAATTAAAACAAAAATTTCCCCATTACTTTATTGTGCCTGAAGGTGGCAGTAATACATTCGCTATTACGGGTGTTGCAGAAATAATAAAAGAATTAAACCAACAAACTACCTTTGATACATTAATAACCCCTACAGGCAGTGGTGGCACTTTAGCAGGGCTTATTACGGGAGATTGCCAATCAAAAGGCAGTCTGCATAAAATTTTAGGCGTTGCCGTATTAAAAGAGGCTGAATACTTAATAAATGATATACACAAACTACTGCCTAACAGAGCAAAACACCATAATAACTGGACACTACTTACCGATTTTCATCGGGGTGGTTATGCCAAATTCAGTCAATTTGATGCAAACCGCATACTTGAATTCAACCATGTTACAGAGGTTGATTTTGAACCCGTTTATTCTGGAAAAATGATCTTAGCTTTTCTTGATTTGCTTGAACAGGGTTACTTCTCAAAGGGAGAGCGCATCGTTTTATTGCATACAGGTGGCATGCAAGGCATTGGCGGCATGATTGAACGTGGAATTTTAAAAGCGGATCAATGGGGTATGCCTAAACAGGTTAACTCACTTTAAAAGCAAAAAAAAACGTAGCAACTTAAGTTG
>JADGDH010000059.1 GCA_016745015.1 Colwellia sp. | reverse complement strand
GAAGAGGTTGCTGAACGTTTAGGGTTTAGTGATGGTGCTAACTTTAGTCACAGCTTTAAACGTTGTAAAAATATAACGCCAAGTCAGTATCGTAAGCAAATACTTGTTACTTTGGAGCCAAAGTAACAAGTATTTTATTTTTACGAAAGACCCGTTCTTCCAGAGGAAAACCAGACAGGATCATCTTCTGTAAAAATTTTCTCGAACTTTTTATAAGTTAACTCTTTCATTGAAGCGATAACGGTTGTGTCTTTTTTATGAGTTCTTGCAAAACTCATAACTTCATCCATTAAATCTTCAATGTCACAGGATTTTGTTACAATGTGATGTTTTACACACTCATCTGCTGTAAGTCTTGAACCCAAGTATTGCATTTCAAGAAATTTGTATTGTGGAACCGCTTTTTGCACTATATAAATCATACTTGGGCTTAAAGGAATTTTTAAATCTACCTCAGGAATACAAAAAAATCCTCTATCTTTTCTCATGAATCGAAAATCAAAGGCTGAAGCAAGGATTGCTCCACCAGCAAAAGCATGACCGTTAATAGCTGCAACAGTTATCATAGGGAAGTATAAAAAGCGTTTGAAAAGACCAGTAATTCTCTGAGTGAATCTTTTTTCTTCCAAAGGATCATTTTCTTTCAAAGATCCTAACCAATCAAGATCAATACCGTTACACCAGATTTTCTCGTGTGCAGAGGTTACTACCAATACTTTAGCTTCAGGCTCTTTCTCAATATCATCAAGAATTTTTTCCATCTCATCAAAGAAAGTTTTATTAAACCTGTTTTCACCTTCAGTCATTGTAAGAACGGCTACATGACCATCCATTTTATATTCTAAAACACTCACTTTATAATATCCTTTTTTCAGTTGAAAAATTTTATTTAAAAAATCTACGTCGTAAACCAAATAACGCCATTATAGATAAAACAGCACTAAAACTGACACTCGCGCCTTTTCTAATTACTTTGTCTTCTTCTTCTGCGGTACAAACTTCCCCGTCATCAGGTATTGGTTCAAGACTAACAGCGCGTACTATATCCTCTTTTAATGGTGCGCCACTGTCATCTAGCATAATGTCGCCTTTAGCATCACGACGATCAACTTTAACTATGGCTGTTGCTGAAATCATTCCAGCATCATTAATACCGCGCGCTTCTAAAATATCGTAAGTTAAGCGTAACGAACAAGGAATAGTTTTGTTAAGATTGGTAAAAATATCATCATTCATATCATAAATAAATGCAGCTGTTTTTCGAGGGTTTCTAGCACTTTCATTATGCGTTTCAATTTCGCCTTCACCCACCATTAAGCCGCTATTATTGATAGCGCGAACAGTGCTATCTGACCCCGAAAAGAAATCATCAGGGTTAACCATGTTTATTTCTTCTTCAGGTACACTCGTGTCAACATAGAAAAACTTTTGTACTGGTTTACCACCTATTCCTTTAGTGATATGGCCTACAGCAATGCCTACATCGTTAATATCATAAGCGCGCGAGTTACCTTTATTCGTGTGATCTCCAGTAAGATCGATTACTTCTCCATTTTTATAAACAACAGCATATTGACCACCTACTTCTTTTTCAGAGGGGTCTGTTACTGTTTCATCATGAAAGCCATCAGCATAACCTACGGCAACCCCGCTGCTATTAACTGCTAGGGCATAGCTTGAATAAGAGCGTTCATCATCTGGGTGTGGTGTTACTAATAATCCTAACGGTTCAACTACAGGAGAGCCAGCAGAATCTAGCGTCGCTTTAAGTGCCATTATATGATAAGGATCAGAGGTTAAAAGTAGTAGATTAGCAATACATGCGTCCAGTGTCATTTCTCCTGGAACGATATCAGGATCAGCACACGTATTTTTTTTGTTTTCTTCATCAGTTTTGTCTGGGTCATCTCTGCCTTCAACAGCCTCAAGAAATGATTGTGTTAACTTATAGCTACTAAAGCCAACAGCAATGCCTGTTTCATTTACATCCATTACCGCAGAGCTTCCACCCCCATGCTGTGTTTCAAAGGGAACAACTTGGTGAATTTGTGCACCTTGGTCATAAGAAAAGAACCCTCTGATACCGTATTCTCTAAGCCAGAAAATATGTTCTTCACCATCTGCATCAGTAAAAGTATCACTAGGAAGGAAAGGAGCGGTGGCGGTACCGTAAGAAATACCACCGTTTGTTATACCGCTCACAATATCAATAGTTGAACGAGTTAGAACATCAGTACCTTCAAAGGTTTCGTCCCACAGATTATAATCTTCGGTAACACCACCAATATTAGTCATGGCAATTGTATCACCTACTTTTTGATATTCGATGTTACGTCCTTTGCCTGTACTACCAGAAGTGCCAGAATCTTGTAACCATCGAACAACCCAAGCTAAATCGTTTGCTGTTGGGTTTCCTGCTCTTAAAGCATCAGAGTCTTCAATATCGTTGAGGTCAGTAACTCTATAATTAGAATTAAAAGCGTATTCCTCTATTTCATCATAATCATCTTCATCAAGATATTGAAACTGAACAGGAAAATCATAAATGCTAGTACCTGATATTGCCATATCACCATTAATGTTTTGGTGTTGAGCATAAGTGTATTTCAGTTTACTCGCTTCGCCTTTATTTACTATTTTGTAAGTAGCAGCATTAGTGCTACTTACAAAACCAACGCTTAATGCGCTACTAATACTTAAGGCGATGATATTCTTTGCTATTCTGCTCATTCTACTATTTGACTCTTTATTTAATGTTGGCATAAGTTTTTGGCTATAATAAATTTTGGTTATATACAGCTGTTAAAGCTCGTCTAATTCTTGCCATTTTGAATAGGCAAGGTCGAGTTTTGACTCATTTTCGCTAAGCTGGTTCAATATTTTTTTAGTGTGTTGTTCATCTTGGCTAAAAAAATCATTTTGATTTACTTGTTCTTGTAAATTAGTAATCTCATTTTCTAAGTTTTCTATTATCTTTGGTAGTTCTTCTAACGCTTTAGTTTCTTTAAAAGAAAGTTTTTTCTTCGCTGCTTTTGGTGCTTTATTTGTTACCGTTGTTGTTTCTTTTTGTTGCGCTTCTTTTTGGTTTACTGATGATAAGTGCCGTTGGCGTTCTTCTTCTTTTAAAGCCAAGTAACTGTCAACATCATCGTAGCCACCCACTATTTGGTTAATATGCCCTGTACCATCAAAATAAAGGCAGGTATTCACGCAGTTATTAACAAAATCTCGATCATGGCTGACTAAAATAACGGTTCCTGCATAATTTGCAACAACTTCTTCTAATAACTCTAAGGTTTCAATGTCTAAATCATTGGTTGGCTCATCGAGAATAAGTAAATTACTTGGGCGTAAAAATAGCCTAGCTAATAATAAACGGTTCTTTTCTCCACCAGATAAGGCACGAACTGGTGTACGCGCACGTTTAGGGCTAAACAGGAAATCCTGTAGGTATCCAAGCACATGGCGAGATCTACCATTAACCATAACTTCTTGCTTACCTTCACCAACAATCTCTTGCACGGTTTTACTCATATCAAGTGCTTCACGGTGCTGATCAAAATAAGCAATTTCTAAATTAACACCTGAGCGCATTTTACCGCTAGTTGCCTTTAGCTTTTCCATAATAAGTTTTATTAAGGTTGACTTGCCTGTACCGTTGGCACCTATTAATGCGAGCCTATCATTTCTAGTAATCAGTAAATTAAGCTTTTTAATAATGACTTTGTCATCAAAAGCTACAGTGACATCTTCAGCTTCATAAACTAATTTACCTGAACGATCGCCTTGGGTAATGTTCATGGTGCTTTGGTTACGCACTTCGCGGCGAGCTTTGCGTTCTAACCGTAGTTTTTCTAGCGAACGAACTCGACCTTCATTACGGGTACGTCGTGCTTTAATACCTTGGCGAATCCATACTTCTTCTTCGGCTAAGCGTTTATCAAATAAAGCATTTTGTTGTTCTTCTACTTGTAAGTCATGCTGCTTTTGTTCGATGTATAAATCGTAATCACCGGGGTAACTTTTTAGCTTACCGCGATCAAGATCTAAAATGCGAGTAGACAAACCGCGAATAAAGGCTCTGTCATGGCTTATAAAAATGATGGTGCCAGCAAAGTCTTTTAAAAATTTTTCAAGCCATAAAACACTTTCAATATCTAAATGGTTAGTTGGTTCATCAAGTAATAAAATATCAGGATTAGTGACTAGGGCTTTTGCAAGGGCTAACTTACGTAGCCAACCACCAGATAAATCGCAAATTTTCGCATCAGCATTTAATGATAATGTACTCATCGCTTGCTCTATACGCTGTTCGTCTTGCCATGCGCCAGCTTGCTCTAGTTCATCTTGTACTTTGGCTAATTTATTCAGATTTTTTTCGCTAGGATCTTCACCAATCAGATGAATTAACCCATGATAGCGACTAAGTAAGTCGGCATTTTCGCTGACACCTTGAGCGACAAAATCAAATACGGTTGAGTCTGAAGATTCTGGTGGATCTTGCTCTAGCATGGCTAGTTGCATGGTGCTCGATTTTAATATTTGACCATCGTCTAAGTTTTGCAAGCCCATTAATACTTTCATTAAGGTAGATTTACCTGCGCCATTACGACCTACTAAACAGATACGCTCGCCTGTTTGAACGCTTAAATCAGCTTTATCTAAAATTTTGTCTTCACCAAAAGCGAGTTCGCCATTGGCTATTCTTAATAATTCCATCAGTTTTTTAACTCTATTATTTAACGGGTGCTATATTAACGGGTATTGTATTCACGTATTCAGTGTTAATAGTTACAGTGTTAATTGGCTCAGTTGTTCGTTAGTAAAAGGCCAAAAGAGTTTGTGATTTTCTTTTGGGCTATCTGGGTTTAGCTTTTCTATTACGGGAATATGCACACCGTATAGTTCTACTAAGGTTTTACTTTCATGCTCTACTGTTTCTTGGTTAACAATATCTATTTGAGCAAGTTGTTCATTAGGTATAACCAACAAGCAAAGCGCTAAAGCCTCTTCACATAAATGACAACCTTCACTGCCATATAAATTATATTTAATCATTCTCAGCTCTTATGCTTTTCGCTTAACAGACCAGCTATTATGAATATGTTTGTTACGGGCAAAGTCTTTGTCTCGGGTAATATCAGACATATTTGTTGCTTGTAATCCGAGTGTTTCTAATCCGTCAAAATCCATTTTGAAATTGCGCTTATTATTGGTGAAGAATATTTCGCCACCACGGTTAAGTGACTTTAAAGCGTCGGCAAGTAAAGCAATGTGATCTCGTTGAACATCGAAACTATCATCCATACGTTTTGAGTTTGAAAACGTTGGCGGGTCAATGAAAATCAAATCATATTTATCAGTATTGTTTTTTAACCAATCTAAACAGTCTGCTTGTATAAACTGATATTTATGGCTACTTAGTTTGTTTAACGCAAAATTATCTTGTGCCCAATTAAGATACGTATTTGACATATCTACCGTAGTAATTGATCTAGCACCATGCAAGGCCGCTTGTAATGACACTGAGCCAGTATAAGCAAATAAGTTTAATAAGGTTTTGTCTTTTGCTTTTTTTGCAATAATTTGGCGTGTTTTTCTGTGATCTAAAAACAAACCCGTATCAAGGTAATCCCATAAATTAATTTTAAACAACGCACCATGTTCACTCATCGTGATTGACTGTTTAGATTTATCAACTTTTTGGTATTGATTACTACCTTTTTGTTTAGCTCGGGTCTTTAATACTACTTTATCGGTTGGTACTTCTAGTACTTTTGGTGCCCAATAAATAACTTCTTGTAACCGCTTTGTCGCTTTATCGCTGTCTATGGTTTTTGGCGGCGCATATTCTTGAATAACCAAGTAATCGCCATACACATCAATAGCCACATTGTACTCAGGAATATCTGCATCATACAGGCGATAACAGTCAATTTGGTTTGACTTAAGCCAACCTTTGAGTGTTTTGCGGTTTTTCTTTAAACGGTTTGCGAAAGCACTGTCTTCTTCAGCAAAAGAAGATTGTGGGTTAACTGCATCTTTTTCTAGCTGTTTTTCATCAACATTATAAAGTGCTAATTGACAATCTAACGGGCCGTTTTTAAATTTATATCGCTTAAAACTTGAGAGTTTAAGCATCGCAAGCAGTTCAATATTGGCGGTTAAAATAGCGACTCGCCAATTAATAAATTGCGCTTTTAGTTTTTGACCAAACAAAACGAAGTTTTCTACTAACTCAGGTAGCTCACCTATGCGTTCGCCATAAGGAGGGTTGAATAATAGTGTGCCTGCTTGGCCTGAGGAACTAGAACCATATACATTATTCATATCATTGGTGTTTTGACATTTAAATTCGATAAAACGTTGTAATTTAGCATTTCTAGAATTTTGCTGAGCGGTATTGATTACTCGTGGGTCAATATCAATGCCAAACACTTTCAAACGGTTGATACTTGCTTGTTCTAATGAAGTATAAGAGTTTTCAATTGCTTGATTTAATTGGCTCTCCCATAAATCTTCGTCATGTTTTAACCAAGCATCAAACCCCCACGTTGCTCTGTTAATACTTGGTGCTTGTTTCGTTGCCATCGCTACGGCTTCAATTAAAATAGTGCCTGAGCCACACATGGGGTCAACTAAGGGCTTAGTTGTATCAGCTAACCAACCAGAACGGATAATTAGTGCAGCGGCTAAGTTTTCTTTTAGCGGTGCGGCACCTGAGTGCTCTCGATAACCTCGTTGAAATAACCCACGACCAGAAAAGTCTAAATACAAACTAACATGATCTTTTAATAATCGTGCTTGAAAACTTATTTGAGGTGACTTTTTATCAACATTAGGGCGTTCACAACCATGTTCTCTAAATTGATCAACAATGGCATCTTTAATGGTTAAACCACCAAATTGACTGTTTCTAATTTCTTCACTGTAACCAACAAAATCAATAGCGAATGTTGTGTCGCTAGTAAAGTGTTCTAGCCAATTAACTGAGCTTGCTGCTTTAAATAATTCATCTTTGTCTTTAGCTTCACCTTCGCCAAGCTTTAACATTATTCGTGTAGCTAAACGTGTCCATAAGCAAATTTTATAACCAAGCTCCATTGAAGTGGTAAAATAAACGCCTTCTGGTTTTTGTATTACTTGATCAGCGCCAAAGCTTTTGATCTCATCAACGAGTAATACTTCAATACCGGGGGAGGTTAAGGCTAAAAATTGTTGCATGGGTTGTGTCATTTGTGTGGCTTAATTATGTGGCTTGAGAATAAACAATGGCGCAATTATAGCGAAAGTACACTCACACATAAACAAAAGTTAAGTTTATGTGCCGAAATAGCTTATAATTGGGGCATAACGAAGAACAATTAACCTAATGAAAAAATATTTTTAAAAAGCGCTTGCTTTATCTTGGTGCTATCCTTACTATACGCCTCGATTTCAAGGACAACCTCTTTGAAAGCTTCTTACAATATGAAGTAAAACTATTGTGGCTTACCTCTTTGAGGTCATTCGGACGCGGGATGGAGCAGCCTGGTAGCTCGTCGGGCTCATAACCCGAAGGTCGTAGGTTCAAATCCTGCTCCCGCAACCAATTCTTAAGTTAGAATTAAAATAACTTGGCTTTCTTCTTGTTTCTCAAGGAGTTCATTCGGACGCGGGATGGAGCAGCCTGGTAGCTCGTCGGGCTCATAACCCGAAGGTCGTAGGTTCAAATCCTGCTCCCGCAACCAATTTTTACGTCTTTAAATTCATCAAGAAAATATATCACTGTCTGTCATTACATCTACATCGTATTGTTGTAGTTTAATTGATATATTATCCTTTATCGAAGTGCTTTATGTCATTAAGTCATAACACTTTTTTAAGAGTAAGAGATCTTTAAGAGTAAGAGATCGTTGCGCCGTTTAAAAATTAAAAATCTTGTAACTTATTTCTAATTGCTAAAAATTCATCTAAGTGTTTAAAGAAAATATCAATTAATGTAGGGTCAAAGTGCTCACCTCTTTCAGCTTTTAATAAATTAAAGATTTTTTCATCATCCCAAGACGGTTTATACACTCTAGCACTTCCCAAAGCATCAAATACATCAGCTACGGCAGTAATTCGTCCATAAATATGAATATTTTCACCTTTTGTCCCTTGAGGATAACCTTTCCCATTCCATTTTTCATGATGCTCATAAGCCACAATAGAGGCTACTTTAAGTAGGTAGCGACTAGAATATTTTAACATCTCATAACCAAGTTGAGCATGTTCTTTCATTTTGTCAAACTCTTCAGGTGTTAAACGCCCTGGCTTATTTAAAATAGCATCAGGAATAGCAACTTTTCCAATATCATGCATGGGGGATGCTTGTTTTAACATAATACATTCTTGTTCAGGTAGGCCATAATACTTGGCAAAAAGGTAGCTATATTCAGCTACTCGTTTTACATGATTACCTGTTTCTTTAGATCTACTCTCACCAATTGCGCCCATAGTAAAAACAACTTCACGCTGTGTTTCTTCAATCTCTGAACTTAACTCTTCAACTTCTTTAAGTTTTATTTGCAGCTCATCATATTCTTTTCTTTGACGTTTATCGCTGCGCGCCATAATTTTATTCTGACGTTTGAGATCTTTTGATAGCTTATCAATTGTGTGAGTAAAACTGGCTTTAAGCTCATCTAATTCTTGAAGTAGCTTGTCTTCTGCACTACTCATATTAGTCTTTCCCCACTAAGTTAATTGCTAGATTTTCAAAATCTTCAATGAAATCTTCACCAGCTTCTAAAGCACTCTCATTTTCTTTATCATAAATCCAATTAATTTTAATATTATGGTTTTCTTTAGCCTCATCAAGGACATCAAAAAAGTCAAAAAACAGCTTGGAACTACTAGAGTTGAAATATATTATTTCCATATTTACTGTTGTTTTATTCTTTGCATAGTTTGCAAAATATTCTTCTATCCAATCCATAACGGGCTGATAAAATTCAAAAGTATTTTCGGGGTATGATTTACCGACCATAGAAATAATACCTGTATCTGCATCAAGTTTGATATCAGGCGTGTATTTTGTACTTTCTAACGTTAAATTTTTCACATTTATTCCTTATGAATTATTAATGATCGCTTTAAAAATGTAATAATAACAAGAGTCATTTATTTTACTAAAACTGTATTCTATCTTATCACAGCGCCTTGCAACTTCTACAAAACCAAGACCTGCTCCTTTTTCATGCTTTCCTCTACCACTTCTACGTAACTCTCTGTATAACGTTTTGAGTTCATCATTATTTAAGGGTAATACCTGTTCTATTTTTGGAATTATTTTTTCTTTATCTTTTGCATCTAAGATATTTCTTGAAAGGATAAAATAACTATCGTTACTTTTATCATAGCCGACAATAATAAGTCCCTTAGAATTGAGCCCACTATCTTGCAAAGAACTATTTTTTGAATAATTCATCATATTTTGTGAAAGCTCAATAAAAATAGTCAATAAATTATGTGATACTTTCATACTCATTTCATTAACTTTAGATTCTTTCTCTAAAGCATCTGTCATGCCCGAAATTAAGGATTGAGTTAATAATCCACCATAAGTCAAAAAAACAATTCCTTCATCTTCAAGAATGGCTTCTAAATTATTTATTTGCACTAACGATCTCCTGTTAAATCACTATTTATAGAATTATAGATATGTCTACATTCAACGTTTTATATTTTAAATCCAATCACGGTAACATCATCGCTTCTATCTTCGTCAGCTTGGTAATCAGCAAGTGTATTTAGAAGGATTTCTTGCTGGTTTTCCATTGCTTTTATATGCTGTTCAATTATCAGAGTTGTAAATCTTTTTTTACCAAAAGGAAAGCCTTTTTTCCCACCATTTTGGTCAAGGTAGCCATCTGTTGTGCAGTAAAACTGCATTCCATTTTTTACTTTTATAGTATGTTCTTCAAACGTAAAGTTAGGGTCGGATTTTTTATATCCAACCGAGTGTCGAGAGCCTTTTATTGTTTTTAATTCGTCGTTTTCCATGTAGAAAAGAGGCGTTTCAGCACCTGAAAATTTCAGTGTTTTTTCTTTTTTATTAAAATAGATTATTCCACCATCAAAACCTGCATTTGAAAGACTATTTGTGCTTTCTTGTTTGAGCAATATTTTCATTTTTCTATTGAAATATGAAAGTATCCATGCAGGGCTTACATCTATAGTTAAATCGTTATTTATCTTCGCGATTATCTGTCTTTCTATTGCCTTTACTAACATGGTTACAAATGCCCCTGGGACACCATGACCTGTACAATCTATAACCATGAGTAAACACTCATCCTTACTTCTTAACTCTTCAAAAAGATAAATGTCTCCACCCACTATATCTTTTGGTTGCCATATAGTTAAGTAGTCTGAAAAGTAACTTTTAAAGCTTTTATTATCTGGGATAAGTGCACTTTGAATCAATGACGCATATTCTATTGATTCTTTTGTGTGTTTATGAACAAGCTCTACTTCTTGTTTAGCATTTTCCATCTCGGTTATATTAGTAAATACGGCTGATTTTAAACCACCTTCTCCTGGGAGTATTGCTGCGGATACAGAGAAAATATAATCTATATTTTCTATTGAAATCATTGCTTTATGGGTGTGACTTAAATCGCTTCTAGCGATAACATAATCTATCCAAGATTCATCCCCCATTTCTATCTGTAAATAACCTTCAGGTGCATTTGTATTAAAGGTTTCACATATACAATTTACACCATAATTGGTTCTAAACTCTGCAATATTTTGAACGTTGTAAAAATCAGAAAATGTTTTATTTGCACTGGTAATCGTTTGACCATCTGTGGTGATTATTAACTGCTCTTGAGAATCAAGTAATGTTTGTACAAACTCTTTTTGATTATTTAATTCATCAGTTCTTTCATCGACTAAATCTTCAAGGTGGTTTTTGTAATTTTCAATCTCTTTTGTGGCTTTTTGGGCGTCTTCTGCAAGGTTCATAGAGGCGATGTTTGCCTTATTCATACTTGCTTCTTGTCGTTGAAAATTTAATTTTTCATTAGATAAGGTACTAATGATCTCTGTTATTTCTTTTAAGAACCCCAATATATGAGGTAACTTGTCTTCGTTTATAACAACAGCATCTTTTATTGCACTAATGTAATCGTCAACATCATATCCAAATAACCTTGCTTGGTTAGTGAAAAATTCAATATCAGGCTCTTGAATTAAAAATTGACCAATAAAAAAGTTTGCAAGATGTTCGCCACCAATGATAAGGGGCGAAGCGCAATCAATTAAACCATTTTTACACTTATAAACTGAAAAATTATTTCCTTCTTCAAGCTTATGTGAAATATCGACATCACTCTCTATGCATCGCTTACAGCTTTCACTATTGGTTCGATGAAAATCAGTACAAGCACGAGACCATTTTGATTGAACTAAAACATTACCTTCAAGATCAATGATAGCCAATGGTACATTCATAAAACGATGAAAATCTTCCAGCAAAATTTGAAGTTTTGGTATATCTAATAAATGTTTTATATTTATGTCTTTTGTAATATCTTGACTTTGAATTAATAAATTTGAATCTGTTTTATCCACAATAACATAAGGTGTTTCAATGCCTAATTTAAGGGCGTATTCATTTATTTCACGCTTTAATTCCACCATTTTATTTTCACGACCACTCAATAAATGGTTAGATCGTTCTATTGTTTTTAGTTGTTTAGTCTGTTTTAAAGTTAACTCTTGTACTTTATTTTCAATGATTGAGTTTTGTTTATCTTGTATATCTTTTAGCGCTTGTTGAGCTTTCTTAGTTTTTGTAATATCTCTTACAACGCCATATATATGAGGCTTATTATTAAGAGACACTAAGCTTAAAATAACTTCTGTATCGAATATTTCCTCGCTATCAACTCGCTTATGGAGCCATTCAAATTTATTAATCCCTTTTTTGAATGCTGTGGCTATTTCTTTTTGTGCAACTTTTGAAGAAGGCTGATTGTTATATTGTAGTTTTGGGGATAAGTCAGAAGGCTTTAATTGTAAAAAATTCTCTTTTGAGGAAATCCCAAAAATTTTCAACGTTGCTTCATTACAGTCAACATAATTACCGTTCGCATCAAGAATAGATATACTATCAGGAGAGGCATCAAATAATGTACTCATTCGGGCCGAATTGTCTTGAAGTTTATCTTCTACCTCTTTTCGCTTGCTTATCTCTTGTGCCATTTTTCTATTCCAAAAAACAAACATCAAAATAAGTATAAATGCTGTCCCTGCAACTTTATAAAGAAGCGCATAATTTACTTTTTCTATATAGTCTTGCTTAATCCAATGATTGAAAATTTCGTTATGCTCTTCCTGAGAGATATGAGCTATTGCCTTATTTAAAATACTAACTAAGGGGGCATAATCTTCACGAATACCCAAACCAAGCGATGTTTTAAATTGTGTTTTACCTACAACTTTAATATTACTAAGTCCCATTTTTGTTGTTGTGTAGCTTCCTAGTGCAAAGGTACACACTAACGCATCAATTTTACCTGTTGAGACTGCAGTTAAACCCTCTTTAATATTATTTACTTCTATAAAATCAATATAGGGAAATGTATTTTTAACTTGCTGTATGTACCCATAATCTTTAATGAGTGCTATTTTTTTATGTTTAATAGCGTCAAGCCCCTCTACATAAGAATGATCTTTATCCATCACTATTATTATGTCATTCGTTAGATAGGGTTTTGTAAAAATCAGGCCGTTTCTAGAGGACTCAGTGGTTTCAGAAAGTACATCAATCCCTTTGTTTTTAGAAAGATCTAATGCCTGACTCCAAGTCGTAACATGTTTTTTTTCAAATTTTATTCCCGTTAAACTCTCAAGTTTATTTAAATACTCAGAGACTATACCGATATATTTACCCTCTTTATTAAATGCTTCGAAAGGAAGCCAATTCGGGTCGCCTGTAAACTTCACTACTGGGTGTGATTTGAGCCATTCTTGTTCTTCTTTTGTTAATTCAATGGATGTATAATTAAAAGAAAATTTTTCATAAGAGCGTTTTATTTTTTCAATATCTTTTTTATCTATCTTTTTAAAATCAGATAGTTTTGGAACTAACTCTCCACGCGAATTTTTAAACTCTTTTTGATAAAAAATTTCAATTTTTCCTACATGCAAAGGGTTACCTTCATTTGTAAAATAGATATCTTTTTTTATACTGGGTAGGTGATGAGGTAATTCCTTTATTTCACTATCAATTATCTTTGTGTTTTTTGCATTTAAGGATACAAATGTAGAGTCTGTTGCCTTATTTAAAACATGAATTTGAACAATATCAGGATGAAGGAAGAATTTGGTTAATATTTTATTTAATTCAGTAGGTTGCGCACGAAATATAAATCTACCTGAAATGTCAGCCATTAAATCAGAGTATTTTAATAGTGGTAGGACATCTTGATTAAGGTAAAAATTTACAATTTCATCATAGCGGCCACTATTTTTTATATTTTTTAACCCCTTATTGAAAATATCTCTGATTTTTTTGTCTTTAAATCTAACTATATTGTCAGTTGCAAGCGGGAGAATATTATGAAATGTATACTCATTGGTCTTATTAAGATGTTTTTTATACCATTCAAAAATCATTTTATCGACAATTAAGGCATCAAACTTTCTATCAAAGAAAAGCTCATGTTGCTCTTTTTGTGATTCTCTATCGTGATATGACGATTTATATACACCATTTGTCGGATTAAAGTATTTGTAAAAAGTTTTTCCTAAATCATTGTAAGCATTTTCCCATGATACAAAACTATACTGAGTAAGATCATCTAAAGAATCTATTTTAAAATTGTCTGATTTTCTCGTTATTACATAGTTTTCATAAAGCGTATATTTATCAGAATAAAAGTAGCCAATTCCGTTATCAGATACTGATGCAACGCCATCAAAGAGCTCATTAGTTGTTAATATTTTTTCCATATTTTGTTTTGCCATCTGATGAATATGTACATCATAGTTCTCTAGTTGAAATATTTCTTTAACTAAATCAGCTTCTATACCTTTAGCATTTGTTTTGCCAAACATATACGGTGGCCTATCAAAATGAAAAGCTATATTAAGTGTTTTGCTACTATTATTTATCACGTTAACTAAGTTTGATATATCTTCAAAAATTTTATACTCAACACTTTGAACAAGGTTTATCTTTTTCGTTATACTTTCAAACCAATCAACAGGGTCAACATTCACTTCCTTACCATCTAATTTATCTAGTGCTAATTTTTCATAATTTCGCACCTTTATAACCGCTTCATTATCTAAAGTTTTGGCATATAATGTTTGGGTGCCTTTATCTACACTATGTAAAAAAGTTTTTAGATAAATTTTTTCTTGTGTATCTGACGTTAAAAAATACTCATAAATCTCTTTGGAAAAAGTTTCCTGTGAGAATAGTGCACTCAAAGCTGCTCTTTTTTGTCCAATACTCTCTTTGTGCATTAAAAGCGTAGAGTATGCATAAAGCTTATCGCGCAAATCTTTATTTTTTGGTTTATCAGAAATGTCAGAAATATTTAGAAGTAAAGAGGCTATTATTTGCGTATATTTTGAGTAAACTTTTGCAAAATCAATTTTTTTATTCTTTACCATATCTCTTAAAAGGTAGAGCTCATTAAATTTATTATTTAAATTGTTATACTCTTTAGAGGAGTAATATTTACTTATTAACGCTTTGTTTTTATTCGAATTTATAAGTAATTCTTTTATTTTTATATCACTATTTTTGCTTGCCATTTCAATTTTCGATTTGAATTTTTCATCATTAGCGCTTACAAGCCCACTTGATGCTCCTCTTTCTTGCTGAAGATGGTGGATAGTGTCGCTAATATTTGAAACTAATGAGAGCAATACACTCAGTTGAGTTTTACCTTCAGTGTTAGCGTTTACAGTACCTATATTTGAAAAAAGTAATGTGGGAATTATGAATAATATATGTAGATATTTTTGCATGTAATACCTTTTTAAAAATTTATTCTATGATTTATGATTGTTGCGTAATGACTTATACGATCAACTAAATAAAGGGTCGCTTATTCTTTAGGTGTAGTTTGTGGTCTACAAATTTTCACTTACATACCTCGACTCTATTTCGACCTTTCTTTTTTGCCAGATACATTGCCGTATCAGCATTTGTTATATTTTGTTTGAGTGAGTATCCTAGTTTGAAAGGAGCTAACCCAAAAGAACAAGAAATAGGAATTGTTTTTTTATTATTTAAACAAAACGGCGTGCTATAAATTTTATGCCTTATACTTTCAACTTTAGCGTAAGCCTCTTTTGGAGACATATGATTAAGATAAATTAGAAACTCTTCGCCACCAAACCTTGACACAGTATCATGCACTCTTAAATTTGATATAAATATCTTAGATACATGGCTCAAAACTCTATCACCTATGCCGTGACCATACTTATCATTAACATTTTTAAAAAAATCAATATCAACAAAGACCAAATGATTCTCTGTTTTTTCTCTATTTAATAAAGAGTACTCTTTCTCTAGTATAGATAACATAAAGCTTTTATTTGGAAGAGAAGTTAATTTATCTATAGAGTGATGAGTCTCATGAATAAATAAATAAATTATATCTAGTTCATCCATAAACTCTGATTCAATGCTTGTGAAAAAATCATAGTCTGATGTTGTTATTATTTTCTTACTTTCATTTTGCTCTATTAGTTTACTTGCTCTTTGATGTAGTGTTTTATGTGTATTTCTAATTTTAATAAAGGTATTGTGATTTAAAAGAATTTTGTCATTGACAGTATTGTAAAATTGTCCAAAAAAGCATTGTTGATGATCAAGTTTTTCGTATTCATTTATATCGTTACAAATCAATTGTCTGTTAAGCTGGTTTAGCCAAAGAATATGTTGTTTTCTTGTTTTATCAATAGATGATAATAATTCTTGAGTTTTTTGCAGTGATATATTATTTATAGACATTTATTGTATTTCCTAAGCTTATAATATGCTTACATGTCAGTATTATTGATTCTAATTTAATATTTAACTTAATTGATAAATAATATAGGTTTACCACGACTTTCTTTTGCTTGGTATAACGCTTTATCTGCTTTGCGGAGTAAACCATGAGCATTTAAGTCGTGTTC
>JADGDH010000058.1 GCA_016745015.1 Colwellia sp. | reverse complement strand
ACCCTTCATGTCTTCAAGTTTTTCGATAACAAATGTTTTAAGTTCTTCAGTTTGCAAAGTGTTCTTCCTAGTGTCAGGTTTATTGTTTAACTCGGGAGTTACTATACTCATGTTACCTCGAAATGCTCGTTTCAGCGAGAATTAAAAGGCTTAGAGGCAAGGCATTGATTGAAGAGAATGGTTGTTCCCTTATCGAAATCAATAACGCTGCATATAAGCCTTTTAAACTCGCCCTTCGGGGATGACTGAGCAAATCATGATCTACGTTGCATCTTTTTTTAAGGGAACAACCATTAATAAAAATATGCGCCTTGATCATGAGTCGCTCAGGTATCCTGAAACAGATATTTTGAAGTATCATGAGTATATGTTTAAATAATTTTGTTTGTTCTAAGCTCGATAATGTAGCTTTGAGTTGTTCAATAAGTTATTTCAATTGGTATAAGTTGATAATAATAACACTTTTTGACGTGGTCGTTAACGATAAAGCTTATTTTTGTTGATAAAATTTAATACGTTTGGCGTAAGTAGGTGTTGGCAGTCTTGTTTATTAATTAAACGTTGCCGTACTTCACTAGAAGATAGGTTGATATCTAAATGATTATCATAATTAGGTAAGCTGCTAGGAAGTAATAAAATCCCTCCAGTTTTATTACTTTTCAACGTATTTGTATCATCTACTTGGTGATTATTGAGTAATGATTTAGTCGCTTGGTTTATATTGCTTAACTGATAATTTGGTCGTGTGTTAACCACTATATGACAAAGTGATAATATATCTTGGTATTTATGCCAAGTGGTAAACGTTAATAAAGAGTCTAGTCCCATAATAAAATATAAATTAGCGTTGGGGTAGCATTGCGATAATTCTTTTAAGGTGTCAACGGTGTATGAAAAACCATCTCTTTTTAATTCACGTTCATCGCAACTGAATATAGATTCAGTATCACAAGCTAATTTAACCATTGTTGCTCGATGTTTGGCGCTAACATTAGGTGATGCTTTATGAGGAGGAATACTAGCAGGGATTAATAATATTTCATCTAACGATAGCTGGGCTGCTACCGCTTTAGCGGGTAAAGTATGACCAAGGTGAATGGGATTAAAAGTCCCCCCTAAAATACCAATATCACTCATAATTAACTGTATTCGTAGTTAAGCGAAAAATGTTGCATGGTTTCACCATGATAAAGTGTGATACAAAGATCGGCCAACAATATAAAAGTATTAAATTCACTACTAGTTTTACTGATCAAATCAATATCGGCAAGGCGTGACATAGCCCTTTTTACATTTTTTAAACTGATGTGCGTAAGCGCGTGTTGATATAAGGGCTTACGCTTATCCCAAATACGATATTCTTTATATAAATCATTTAGCTGTATACCTTGTGCTAACTTATCTAGCATGGTGTACAATTGGTTGATCTCTTTGTGAAATACCCAAATAACTTGTCCTGAAGCTGTTCCTTCTTGCTGCAATTGATCTAGCATCACTAAGCATCTTTTACAGTTACCTTGTAATAACGCATCAATAATTTGAAAGGGGTTGAATTTGGCTTGTTTGGTCACTAATTGTTCAGCATCATGTAAACTAATTTGTTGGTTATTGGCAAAAAGCAGTGAAAGTTTTTGCAATTCTTGCTCTAAGGCAGGTAAATTTCCTTCAAATAACTCTATCAATAGTGATGACAATTCTGGTGCTAAGTTAACGTTAAGGGTTCTTGCTTGGTTTTGTAGCCACCTTGGCAAACCTTTAACGTCAATATCATATAAAGGTAAATAACATCCTTGCTGAGTTAGGGTTTTAAACCATTTTCTATTAGTGCTGGGGCCGTCGAGCTTTGGGCCATGGAAGATAAAAATAACATCTTGGAGTGATGCGTTTTTTTCGATAGCTTCACTTAATGTTAATAAGGCTTTATTACCGTTATCACCCACTTTTATGGTAGTAAATTCAACTTCAATAATGCGCTGACTAGCAAACAAACTCATTGATTGATATTCATCAATGAGTTGTTGCCAATCAAATTTATTGTCACTGCTAAAGCGAATTATTTCACTAAAACCTTGTTGCTGGGCGTGGCTTTTTATTTTTGCTATACTGTCATTTTTTTGCCAAGGTTCATCACCAAAAACCAACCATACAGGTTTAAACCCCTGTGTTAATGTTTGCTGTAATTGGTTATGGTAAATTTTCATGAGAGCTTTTATTTTTGTTAATTTAAAAAGTAAGCATTATCGTTGAATTCTAGCCATGTCTCGCAGTATTTTATCTGCAGCTGATTTTCTCATTTCACTTAACAATAATGACAATTCTCGAGACTTTGCCAGGGCTAAATTAGGATCATCTTGATAATCACGGTTTAGCTCAAAACGAAAATCTTGGGGTTCCTCGCTGGGCTCTCCTTCATTTGAGCCAAAATGTACCTGATAATGTACAGCGTAAATTAACTCATATTCAGCAACTTGCCCATTTTGGAATACTGATAATGTTCTTCTATCTAGTTTATCTGATATTATACGAAGTTCAGGTGCTTGCACATTTTTATAGTTAAGCACTTTTACCTGATTACGAGAAAGATGTTGTTTTACTAAACGTGTTAATTCACCATGAACATCACTTGAACTAACATATAGCGTTTGTAATTCATCACTAAGTAAGTAATCACCACGCAGGTGAAAGCCACAAGAGCTCAGTAAGCTTGATAAGAGTATCGCTAGAAATATATGACCTCTTTGTTTGCCAGAGCTACTGCTTATGCTTTGGACATGGTTTTCACACTGTCGAGATAATAACTTCATATTAGTTAGCCACAATATTTAACAATTTACCTGGAATATAAATAACTTTACGAATAGTTTTTCCTTCGGTGAATTTTAGTACGTGCTCGTTATTTAAACCTAATGATTCAACCGTTTCTTTACTCGTATCAGCGGCGACTGTTATTTTCGCTCGTAATTTTCCGTTAACTTGAACAATAATCAATTTTTCATCTTCAACTAAAGCACTTTCATCAACAATCGGCCATGGAGCATTTTCAACAGACATACTGCTATCGTTATTAACTTGTTGTTCTAGCTCTTTCCATAAATAATGACACATATGTGGTGTTATAGGAGTTAACATTAATACTACTGCACGAAGAGACTCAAGCATTACGGCTTTGTCTTCAGGTGTATTCATTGGCGCTTTGCTTAAATGATTCATCAATTCCATGATAGCGGCTATGGCTGTATTAAAGGTGTTGCGGCGGCCAATATCGTCAGTTACCTTTACGATTGTTTTATGTAATTCACGGCGTAGCTTTTTCTGATCTGAGTTTAATGTCAAATTTTGAGTTAAAATGACTTCACCATCAGTTTTTTCAGTAAAGTCATGAACTATTTTATAAACACGTTTAACAAAACGGTATGCACCTTCAACACCTGCATCAGACCATTCTAATGTTTGTTCTGGTGGCGAAGTGAACATAATAAATAAACGTACTGTATCAGCACCATATTTATTAATCACTTCTTGTGGGTCGATACCATTATTTTTTGATTTTGACATTTTACTCATGCCAGCAGAAATAACGGCATCACCATCAAGTTTGCTAACAGCAGAGGTTACATGGCCTTTTTCATCACGCTCAACAGTTACATCGCTTGGCGCAATCCATTCTTGCGCTCCATTTTCAGCTTCGCGGTAATAAGTGTCAGCTAATACCATACCTTGGCACAATAATTTTTTGTATGGTTCATCGCACTCAACTAAGCCCACATCACGTAATAATTTATGGAAAAAGCGTGAATAAAGTAAATGTAAAATGGCGTGTTCTATACCACCAATGTATTGATCAACGGGTAGCCAATAATTGGCTTTAGCTGGATCAAGCATTTGGGTGTCATCATTTGGTGAACAATAACGTGCGTAGTACCAAGAAGACTCCATAAAGGTATCGAAGGTGTCAGTTTCACGTAGGGCATCTTCGCCATTAAAGGTTGTTTTTGCCCACTCTGGATCGTCTTTTATGGGTGAGGTTACACCATTCATAACCACGTCTTCTGGCAATACCACGGGTAGTTCATTTTCTGGTACGGGTACAGACTCGCCATTGGCAAGATTGATCATTGGAATAGGTGTACCCCAATAACGTTGACGAGAAACACCCCAATCACGTAGGCGGAAGTTAGTGGTTACTTTGCCTTTACTTTCACTGATTAGTTTATCGCTAATAGCCTTGAAAGCTTGCTCAAAATCTAAACCATCAAACTCACCAGAATTGATCAGCTTACCTTTTTCAGTAATGGCTGCTTTTGTAATATCACCACCTTCTAGTGTTGTTATTACTTGTTTAATTTCTAGATTATATTTTTTTGCAAATTCATAATCACGTTGATCATGACCTGGTACTGACATTACAGCGCCAGAGCCGTAATCCATTAAAACAAAATTGGCAGCCCAAACGGGTACTAATTTACCTGTAAGGGGGTGAATAGCTTTAAGGCCAGTATCAACACCTTTTTTCTCCATTGCAGCCATGTCAGCTTCGGTGGTTTGGTTACCTTTACATTCTTGAATGAAGTCAGCTAGCTCGTTATTTCCTTTTGAAGCATTCACTTTCGAACAAATAACCGCTAAAGGGTGTTCAGCGGCAAGGGCAACATAAGTAACGCCCATCAAAGTATCAGGACGAGTAGTGTAAACATCAAAGCTTCCTTGTTTGTCTTCAACTAGTCCGTCAACTTGAAAAGTCATATCAACGCCTTGCGAGCGACCAATCCAGTTTCGTTGCATGGTTTTCACTTGCTCAGGCCAGTCGGTTAATAGATCTAAATCATCAAGTAGCTCTTGTGCGTAATCGGTAATTTTAATAAACCATTGTGGAATTTCTTTCTTTTCAACGATAGCGCCAGAACGCCAACCGCGACCGTCAATCACTTGTTCGTTGGCTAAAACAGTTTGATCAACAGGATCCCAGTTTACTGAGGCATTTTTCTTATAAACTAACCCTTTTTCAAAAAGTTTAGTGAAAAACCATTGTTCCCAACGATAATAGTCTTGCTTACAAGTTGCTAATTCTCTGTTCCAGTCGTAACCAAAACCTAAAGATTGTAACTGGTTACGCATGTAATCAATATTTTGATAAGTCCATTTTCCAGGCGCACTTTTATTTTTAATGGCAGCATTTTCAGCAGGTAAACCAAAGGCATCCCAACCCATAGGTTGCATAACATTTTTACCTTGCATACGTTGGTAACGAGAAATTACATCACCTAAACTGTAATTGCGTACATGACCCATATGCAAACGACCACTAGGGTATGGGAACATGGCGAGACAGTAGAACTTCTTTTTGCTGTCATCTTCAACGGCTTTAAAGGTTTCGTTATCAGTCCAAAATTTTTGTACTGTAGCTTCAATCGATTGGGGATTATAAATGGCTTCCATTAATGGTTTCTCTAACGCTGTATTTAAGTGTTGTTTTTGGGTGTTATTTTGTCTGTTTTATCTGCTTGGTTTACCAGTAAAGACAGTATAAAATGCGCAATAAACTTGAGTTTAAATTATCGCGATAGAATACCTTATCTGACTAGTTAACAACAAGCTTAATCGGTAATTTTGTCTTATACTACTAGTATAAATTAAAAAGAATAAAGAACAGCAATAATAGGAATACACTATGACAAATAAAAAAGAATACCTTATAGATATTTATCAAGATATTAGTAACTGGCTTGATGAAATGAAAGAGCTGCAAAAACCAAAAATTATAGAATTAGTTACACGTGCTAAATCATATGCCAAAGCGGCTGAAAATATGTCAGAAGAAAAAGTAAATCAATTTACGGATAATTTAAAGTATGATTTGCATGATTTTTATCAACAAAATCAATCGCAAGTAAAACATTCAACTTATTTGGGCTTGCTTAATGAAACATTTTGGTCAAGCCTTGCACAATTAACCGATAAGTCGCAAGTAGAGTGGGCTGAATTGGTTGAAGATTTTGAGCATGATGGTATATACAAAGCAGGTGATATTATTGGTTTTGGTGAGTTGGTTTGTCAGCAATGCGATGAAAAAATACATATTATGCATGTCAGTGAAGTAGCCGTATGTGCAAAATGTGGTGGCGATAGTTTTACTCGTTTACCATTAGATCCTTAATTCTTGTTGATTTCTGACCCTCTCGTTATAAAAAATACGTTATAAAGAATATTGTTAGCGAAGTAGTTACCGAGTACACTTATCTTAATAGTTTATTCTTAACTGTTTATTTATTAATAATAGTGTACTCGTATTAAAAGCATATTTTCTCAAGGACATGCATGATCATAACACCCGCTTCGCAATGTAAACTTATCCCTGCACAATTAACCTCTACTTTAGCCGCAGAGCTCTTCTCTAAAAAACAAGATCCTAGTGAAATAAAACAAACTTTTGTTGGTCATAAACGAGCAAAAGAGGCGTTAGATTTTGGCCTTTCTATGTCGGCAATAGGTTTTAACGTATTTGCAATGGGGGAGCATGGCATAGGAAGACAAACATTAATCAAACAGTTACTGAATAAGTTAGCAAAAGAACAAGCTACACCTGCTGAATGGTGTTACATCAATAATTTTGATGAAAATCATGCGCCTTACAAGCTTTATGTCAATCCGGGTGATGGTAAGCAGCTTTTATCACGAATGAATAAGTTTATTGATGAGCTAATGGACTTATTTCCTGAAATTTTTGATAACCCTGGATATCAAAGACAAAAATCAGCCATAGATCGTGATTTTAATAAAAAATATGATGAAGCCATTGCCGCAGTTGAAGCAATAGCTTTAAAAAATAATGTTTCTTTATATGAAGAAAATGGTGAAGTGGGCTTTTCGCCTTTAGTTGATGGTAAACCGTTAAATGATAAAGAGTTTGCTAATATAAATGAAGGTGACAGAGCTACATTTTATCAATTGTTAGCAGAACTTGAAGTTGTTCTTGCAGAACAGTTACTTGAATTGCCTTTATGGAAGCGTGAGTCTTCAGAACTTTTACGTAAACTAAAAAATGAAACAGCAGAACAAGCGATAAAACCTTATTTAATTGAATTAGAACAAGAGTTTAGTGAGAATGACGGTGTACTTAAATATTTAAGTAAAGTTAAGGCTCACATTGTTGATGCATCGTTAGAAATTTTAGTTAGTGATGAAGAAGGCACGACAAACGATAAAGAGCTGCGAAAATTAATGGTTGAGCGATTTTTGCCAAACTTATTAGTATCTAGAGAAATTAACGATGGTGCGCCTGTTGTTTATGAACAAAATCCTACTTATCAAAACCTTTTTGGTCATGTCGATTTTGCCAGCTTTCAGGGGAGTAGCTATACTAGCTATCGCTTAATTCGCCCGGGTGCTTTGCACAAAGCAAATGGTGGTTATTTATTACTTGATGCAGATAAATTGCTTACTCAACCGTTAGTCTGGTCACGTTTAAAATTGGCATTAAAAACTGGCCAAATAACCATAGAAAATCCACATTCAGAGATCAGCCAACCGGGCGCTTACAGCTTACAACCAGAAAAAATCCCATTAAAAGTGAAAGTTATTTTACTCGGTGATGCTGGAATTTATTATACCTTGCAAGATTATGATCAAGAATTTACAGAGTTGTTTAGAGTATTGGCTGATTTTGATCGTCATTTGGATAAAAGTGATAATAATCTAGTCGCCTTCGGAAATTTAATTCGCCAAAGAGCATTTAAACATAATTATCCAGAAATAGATGATGAGGCAGTTCTTGAATTGGTTCGTTATGCTTTAAGGCGAGCAGAGCATCAACATAAAATTTCTGCCAATATAGTGCAAGTAAATGATTTATTAGATGAAGCAAATTATTGTTGGAGTAAGAACGGTAGTAAGGGAGCATTAACGGCTAATCATGTTGCTATGGCATTAGCAGCGAAAAAGCGCCGCACTGGTCGACTAAGTGAAACTTGGCTTGATGAAATTAAAGAAGAGCAAGTATTGATTAGCACCGAAGGTGACTTTGTCGGTAAAGTTAATGGCTTAACGGTATTAGAAATTGGTGATAGTGTTTTTGGCACACCTGCACGTATTACCGCAACGGTTTATGCAGGTAGCCAAGGGGTAACTGATATTGAACGTGAAGTTGATTTAGGAAAATCTATTCACTCAAAAGGGGTGTTGTTATTAACAGGATACTTAGGTCATAAATACGGTCAAGAATTTCCTGTTGCTATTTCTGCGAATATTGCCATAGAACAATCTTATGGTCATATCGATGGAGATAGCGCCTCAATGGCCGAACTTTGTGCGTTAATTTCAGCCGTCACGTTGTTACCCATTGATCAAAGCTTAGCTATTACGGGTTCCATAAATCAACACGGTGAAGTGCAATCCATTGGTGGTGCGAATGAAAAAATTGAAGGATTCTTCCAGCTTTGCCAAGACAAAGGTTTAACAGGCAAGCAAGGGGTCATTATACCTAAAACTAATGTGATTAATTTAATGTTAAATACTGAAGTGATTGCAGCAGTAAAGCGCGGTGAATTTGCAATTTATGCAGTGGAAACTATTGATCAAGCGCTTGAGCTGTTAATGGGCACTATAGCGGGAACTATGAATAGTACAGGTAGATATCCTAGAAAATCTATTCATGGTTTAGCATTAGATAAATTATCTCACTTTGCAGAACTGTTAGAAGGTGGTGAAGAATAATTTAAACTCTGACGAATCCCCACAAAAGACCCTGTAACAGATTTTGTTACAGGGTCAGGGTCTTGGGGATCAACCTTTATGACTAAATGTGATCAAATTACTTTTCTGTATACAACTCAATGCGCAGACTAATCATTAGTTTTAAATTTAGAGACTAACACTTTAAGTTGATTTGATAAGTCACCTATTTCTTCAGTCACAGATGTTGTTTTTTGCATATGTTCTGAACTGGTAGTTGCAATATTATCTATTTCAGTTATGTTACGATTGATATCTTCTGTTACTTGACCTTGTTCTTCAGCAGATGTAGCTATTTGGATATTCATATCGCTCATTGTTCTAATCGATTCTGAAATTGATTGCAATGATTCACCAGCTACTTTAGCTTGTTTATCTGCTTTTTCTGAGTTGTCTCTGCTTTCTTCCATTAAGTCAACAACACTTTTTACACTTGTTTGTAAACTGCCAATCATGTTATTAATTTCTTCTGTAGATTGTTGAGTTCTACTAGCTAACGTTCTTACTTCATCAGCAACAACTGCAAAACCTCTGCCTTGCTCACCTGCTCTTGCCGCTTCAATTGCTGCATTTAGAGCGAGTAAATTGGTTTGTTCTGCAATGCTTTTAATTACATCAATAATACTACTGATTCCCTCGCTATCATACTTTACCTTATCCATTGCTTTTGTTGCGGAATACATGCCTGCACTTAATGAGCTAACCATTTTCACTGTATTGTTAAGTACTTGTTCACCTTGACTAGACTCTTTGTCAATATTGTTAGAAATATCGGCTGCATTTGCTGCATTTTCTGATACATTAATGGCGGTGGTACTCATTTCGTTTATTGCAACTACAACCTGGTTAATAGCTAGTTTTTGTTGCTCAACCCCTTCTTGGGTTTTATTACTCGCTTCTGTTAGCAATACAGAAGAGTCACCCATTTTGATGGTGGCATGATCGATATCGTTAATCATTCCTCGTAAAAAAGAAACCATCTTTGCCATAGAGCTAAGAAGTTGGCCTATTTCATCCTTTGTTGAATTAGCTTGAATATCGATAGTTAGATCACCGTGAGCAATATCATTTAATTTATTAACACAATTTTGTAATGGAGCAAATGAACGCTGTATGTACCAATATAATCCTCCCAGTGTGGAAACCATAATGATAAATATAACGGCAGAGCTCATTATTTCAATTTGATTCTGTGCGTTGAAATTTTCGGTGTAATCATTAGAAGTAATAAGGTAAGCAGTATTAGAGCCTTTATAGTCTATTATTGGTTGAGCCACGACAGAAAAAACAGTTTCATCAACAGTAACATTAGTAACACTTTGTTCTGTTCTTATCTCAAAATCTAAATTAGAAAAAAGTGTATCATTGGTTTTAAATTCTAGATTTTTTGAAGGTGTTAATATAAAAACTTCTGAGCCAGAACTAAATTTAAATTGTTCTATAGTATCCGTTAAATCTTTGGCATAGATCCCTGTACCTATCATTTTTCCACGAATACTGAGAGGAAAAATAACTGTTAGATAAAGTTTGCCGTCTGCATCTCGTTCTATCCCTTTTTCAATTTTACCCGATACTAATGCTTTTTCAATTAATCCCGTGCGCTTGGATATATGGCTATTTAAAGCGCTATAGAGCACATTCCCTTTACTATCGGTTAATTGTAATTGGTTAATGATTTTCTGAGCAGAAAGCATATTGAAGGTCGTAGAGGCATTTTCTGCCAAAGCAGCCCTATCTTCATTTTTAAGTGCATTTCTGGTTTTTCTGTCTCGAATTAAAGAACTGGTTGCATTGGCCATGGAGTCTAGTTGGTTTCTAGTAACACTTCGCCATAAAGCAGAATCTCCGTTGATTGTGGCATCATTAAACCTTTGCTCTACTTGGCTATTTACTAATTTACCTGCAAAAATGCTAGATAATGCTAACAACAGTGCTATAACAATAGCCCCTATTGTTATTCTGATACGCAACGTCATTACACCTCTCCCTGTTATTAATAAATAATATACTTTGTTATTCTACAGGGTAACCAGCACCTTTCCATGCAGGAAAGCCTAAGCGAAAGTAATAAATATTGGTATAGCCCCAACTAACGGCTATTGCTGAAGCTTTAGAGCTACGCATACAACTGGTTCCGTTACAATAAAAAACAATATCTTCACTTTTCTTTGCTTCTGCTGCTAATGCTGCTTCATTAAATTTACTTTTCAATTCAATATGCAGTGCATCAGGAATACGTCCTGCCGCCCAATCTTTATCACTGCGAACATCAACAAAAAGAGCACCAGAGTCAAATAAAGCTTTAGCTTTACTTGCATCTATGTTCGTAGTGCCATCAACTTGTGTTGGTGATTCAGCAGCGCTGACCGCGATTGATATAAATAGTATAAAAGCAGATAAAATTATTTTCATATGTAGCCTTATTATTTTTACTTGTAGTCTATTTTAATCATAGAGCTATATTGTTTGAAATAACAGTTTTTTTGAAAAACCAATAAAAATAATATTTTAATTTGTTTTTCAACTGGTTACGAGTGTACTTTTGTGTGGTGTTGTACTTGGACGAGGTGAATAGATTCATTCAGTCAAAAAAACATTGGATGAAAGAGGAGTTGAAGCAAGTAAATAGAAGGTTTTGAAATATATTTTCAGTGCTAATAACTGATGATTTTTAACGTAAATAATGCAGTAGATTTGTACTTGATGATATTTGTATAAAGCTTATGGAGTGAGGCTTGAAGATATATAAAACTGTTGGAATTACTGACTTTAAATCACAGTAATAAAGATGGTACCCGGAGCCGGACTTGAACCGGCACGCTTTTCGGCGAGGGATTTTAAATCCCTTGTGTCTACCAATTCCACCACCCGGGCATTGTTATCTTTACGATAAAGGGGAGTTTTTTTTATAGTAGGACATTGGTAACCTACTTAATCTTAAATTTGGAGCGGCTAACGAGACTCGAACTCGTGACATTCACGTTGGCAACGTGATGCTCTACCAGCTGAGCTACAGCCGCTTCATTAGAGCTTGTACTTCTTTAACATTTTTTTGGAGCGGCTAACGAGACTCGAACTCGTGACATTCACGTTGGCAACGTGATGCTCTACCAGCTGAGCTACAGCCGCTTCATTAGAGCTTGTATTTCTTTAACATTTGGAGCGGCTAACGAGACTACTCTCATCAACATAAGTCGTGGCATTCACTTCGCTTTTGGCAACGTGATGCTCTACCAGCTGACACCAGCCGCTTCATTAGAGCTTGTACTTTGTTTGCACATTCATTTCGTTAAAAATGAGCGCGCATTTTAGCGCACCTAAATTGCTTTAACAACTATAAAGAACACTATATTTTTAATCTCAACGCTTGCTGATGAAATGGTACCCGGAGCCGGACTTGAACCGGCACGCTTTTCGGCGAGGGATTTTAAATCCCTTGTGTCTACCAATTCCACCACCCGGGCATTATGGAGGCGGGTCCCGGAGTCGAACCGAGGTCCACGGATTTGCAATCCGCTGCATAGCCATTCTGCCAACCCGCCATTTTATCAACACGAGTTGAGGTGTATTCCTTTGGAGCTTTAACTTTAAATAAAGTTAAAAATTGGAGCGGCTAACGAGACTCGAACTCGTGACATTCACGTTGGCAACGTGATGCTCTACCAGCTGAGCTACAGCCGCTTCATTTGTTGACTCCTTGTCAACGAAAACGCATTCTACATCGAATTAAGTTACAGTCAACTATTAAATTCTTTTTTTCATTCGACTGCTCAAAAAGCAGCTGATTTGATGTTATTTTTCTCCTTTCAATTCAGGCCATGCAGCTTTAAAGTAACTAACTAATGTTGAAACAGTTAAAACTGTAGCAATAAAATAAAAAGTATAAGTAGCATAATTTATAATTTCATGGGGTAAATAAAATAAAATTAGGGGAATGTCATAATCAGGTCGCCATATTAAGCCCATAATACCTAACATTTGCGCTGCTGTTTTGTATTTACCCATTTCAGATACGGCTATAATATCCCGTTTACCGCGGGATGACATAAATTCTCTTAAAGCACTAATGAATATTTCGCGTGCGATCATAATAATAGCAGGAATAGCGATTAACCAAGTTTGATAATCTTGCACTATCATAACTAAGGCAGTTACCACCATCAGTTTATCGGCAACAGGGTCAATAAAGGCACCAAAGGCGGATGACTGGTTTAATTTTCGTGCCAAATAACCATCTAATATATCGCTAATTGAAGCCGTCCAGAATATAACAAAAGCACCAAAGTGACTCCAAGATAAGGGTAGGTAGAAAATAATTAGAAAAACTGGAATCAAAATGATCCGAAATAAGGTTATTTGATTAGGTAATGTCCACATAGTTTTTATTTTAGCAAGAAGGTTGTTGGCAAATATTTTAAACTTATTCTACACATGATTTCTAGTTAGATATAGTTACTTATTGTGTAAAGCGTCATAAATGTTTTCTGCTAACACTTTACTAATACCTGGTACTTTTTCTAATTCGTCAATGCTGGCCTTGTTTACTTCTTGCATGCCTCCTAAATGTGTCAGTAGCGTTTGTCGTTTTTTAGCTCCAATACCTTCAATAGTTTCTAACATTGATTTTTTACTTGCCTTCTGCCTTTTTGCTCTATGGCCTGTGATGGCAAATCGATGTGATTCATCGCGGATATGTTGTACTAAATGTAGGGCAGGAGAAGTAGCAGGTAATGATATTAGCTGATGAGAGCCTCCTAAAATAAGAGTTTCTAACCCAGGTTTTCGTGCTTCACCTTTGGCAACACCTACAAGCAAGGGGATTCTTTCAAGTTCTTGCTCTGCACTTAATTGTGAAAAGAAATCTTCTGCTTTTGCTAGTTGTCCTTTGCCGCCATCAATGAAAACTATATCGGGTAATTTTTCTAAACCATCTTTTTCTGTTGATGATTCTCCACTGCCTGTGACTTTTAGCTTGCCATATCGTTTGTTTAAGGCAAAAGCCATTGCAGCATAATCATCACCAGGTGTTATGCCATATACATTATATCGGCGATAATCAGATTTAATAGGACCATCTTGATTAAATACAACGTTAGAAGCAATGGTTTGTTGACCCATGGTATGGCTAATATCAAAACATTCAATGCGATGAATTCCATTTGCTAGTTCAAATACTTCATTTAATGCAGCGAACCTTGCTTGCATGGACTCTTTATGGCTATTACGTGTAATTAAGGCTGTTTGTGCGTTTGTTGTTGATAGTTTTAAGTACTGTCGTCGTTCAGAGCGCGTTTTGGTTGATATTTTAACTTCATGCTCTGTTTGGTTTGATAACAGTAAAGCTAGTTCTGTTATTTGCTCAAAATCACAGGGGGCAACAATTTCTTTTGGAATACTACCTTCATTTTTACCACTGCCAAGCTCATTTCCTAAATAGTGCTGAGCAATAAAAGCTTGAATAATTTCTTCGTTACTCGTATCACTTGGAACAATAGGGAAATAACTTTTACTGCCCAATATTTTATGATCGCGAATACAGAGTAAGTGAATACAAACTTGAGATTCTATACGGTAAAAACCAATCACATCCATCTCTGCTGCAACTCCGCTAACATATTGTTGCTGCTGAACTTTACGCAATGTGGTTATTTGATCTCGATATTTAGCTGCTTGCTCAAAATCTAATTGGGTACTAGCAAGTGTCATTTTAGCGACTAGTTGCTCAATAACCATTGAACTTTTACCTTTTAAAAATAGCTTAGCTAAATCGACTTGCTGCTGATAGTTTGATTGAGATATTTTGTCTACACAAGGAGCTAAACATCGCCCTAATTGGTACTGCAAGCAGGGGCGAGTTCGAGCTTTATAATAACTGTCTTCACATTGTCTAATAGGAAATATTTTTTGCATTAAGCGTAAACTTTCCCAAACTGCACCTACTGTGGGGTAGGGGCCAAAATAGTCACCTTTAGTACGTTTTCCTCCACGGTGGAGGCCTAGCTTGGGGTGTTTATGATTAGTAATTAATAGGTAAGGATATGATTTATCGTCACGCAGTAAAATATTATACTTAGGCTGATATTTTTTAATATAGTTGTTTTCAAGAATCAACGCTTCCCCTTCAGTGTGGGTAACGGTGACATCAATAGCACAAATTTGTTTAACTAACGCTTTGGTTTTTACTGAGCCAACATCCTTACGAAAATAACTTGCTAAGCGCTTTTTAAGTTGTTTGGCTTTACCGACATAAATAACTGCTTGAACAGCGTTATACATGCGATAAACGCCAGCTTGCTCTGTAACAGAGTTTAAAAAAGCTTCGCTATCAAAATTTAGTGTTTGTGTAGTATTTTCTATGTTTGACAAAGCTATAATTTTTCTGTGTTGATCATGCCGTGGCGAATCGCCAAATGGGTCAATTCAACATCGTTACCTACACCTAGTTTGTCAAACATTCGATAGCGATAACTATTAATAGTTTTAGTACTTAAGTGTAAGTTTTCAGAAATGTCAGGTACTTTTTTACCACGTGTTATCATCAACATAATTTGTAATTCACGATCAGATAACTCACTAAAAGGATTTTCTTCGGTCGATTTAAATTGACTTAAGGCCATTTGTTGGGCTATTTCTGCGGGCAAATATCGTTGACCACTATTAACAGCTTTGATAGCGTTAATCATTTCTTTTGGAGCTGTGCCTTTAGTTAAATAACCTGCTGCTCCTATTTGCATCACTTTGGTCGGGAAGGGATCTTCTGTGTGTGCCGTAAGTATTATGACTTTGACTTCAGGAGATAAGCGCAATATTTTTTTAGTTGCTTCTAAACCTCCCATACCTGGCATGTCCATATCCATTAAAATAACATCGGGCTCTGTTTTACGACAAAATTTTATCGCCTCTTCACCAGTTTCACATTCATCAATAACCTTAAAGCCTTTAACTTCATTTAGTATTTTGCTAATGCCTGTACGTACTAGCTCATGATCATCAACCAATAATATATTTATCAACGGAATTGCCTTTTATAACTCGTTATTCTTTAACCAACTATTTAATAGACCAATTTGCCCATTTTTATAAGCAGCATACGTTAAGCGTACTGCATTACTTAAAATAATACTATCAGACCAGTTAGTTTGCTCTGAAATTAATTGGTAACAAACTTTAGCTTCGGGTGATAAGTAACCCCGCATCTCTTGTTTGCCACGCTCCTTTTGCCGTTCACGGTAGCGTTTTTGTTTTTCGGCATTAGTCATCGCTTTTTTCTTTTTCTTAACCGTATCGTTCATTTTTCTCTCGATGCGTTTTTACAGTCTATTGTAATTAGTCACTATGTTACTCTGACCGATTAATTTTGCAATATTATAGTTGAGAAGATTAACATCAGAAATTTGACTTTTATCATTAAAACTAACTTTTTTAACTGTTCGGAGTTGTTTAGTGTACAAGTGTTCGCTAAAGTAGCCTTTAATAAATATATACAAAT
>JADGDH010000209.1 GCA_016745015.1 Colwellia sp. | reverse complement strand
AGCTTTCGTTTTGTTCTTTTACAAAATCAAGTGATGAGAATTTTTTTGTCTCTAAAAGCATATAGCTAATCTACTAGTAAGCATTTTTGTCATTGAATGCTCTAAAAATAGTAAAGAATACTATTTTACAATCTAACCAAAGTGACCAATTTCGAATATATTCGAGGTCAAACTGAATGCGCATTTCCATTTTATCTATCGTATCGGTTTCTCCGCGCCAGCCATTAACTTGTGCCCAGCCAGTGATACCTGGTTTAACTTTATGACGAAGCATGTAGTAGTCAACCTGTTTTCTATATTCTTCATTGTGCGCTACTGCGTGTGGTCTTGGCCCAACTACCGACATATCACCTTTTAAGGCATTAAAAAATTGCGGTAATTCATCTAAAGATGTTTTGCGAAGAAATGCGCCAAACGGGGTAATTCGTACATCGTTTTTGGTGGCTTGCACTACTTTATCGCCGTTGTCTGCCACTGTCATTGAACGAAATTTCCAAACCTTTATTTTTTTACCATCTAAACCATATCTATCTTGTTTAAATAATATGGGGCCACGCGAGGTACATTTAATAATGGTGGCAATAACAATTAATGGTACCGCAATTAACGTTAATATAGTTAATGATAAAAAGATGTCTTCAACCCTCTTTAATGCTGCAGCAGCACCTTGCATGGGATTGTCGTATACGCTAACAGTTTGTATTTCACCTACATGCGACATACTTGCTTTCATGAGTGAGTATATAAATAAATCAGGTACAAGTTGAACGTTAGCAGTTGTATCACCGAGCAAATATAGAATATCTTTAATTCGTTTTTGTGCTGTTACAGGCAAGGCGATATATACTGCGTCAAACTTGTTAGCTTTAGCTTTTGCAACTCCTTCCTCAACGTTACCATCTAAGTATCGATGATAACTTTTACTTATTCTTTCTTTGTTTCTGTCATCATAAATTGCTGTTAACCGATAACCTGTTTCTGGGTGCTCTAATATTTGTTGTGCTAAACGTTGTCCATTTTCAGTTAAGCCTATTATGGCAATATTACGAGTGTTATAGCCTTTTAAACGAATTTTCTCTAAAAAAAGTGCAAACGCATAACGCCAACCAATAAAAAGAATAAAGGTAAGTGCAAGCCAAATAGCTATGGTAACCCGTGAAAATGTTTCACCTGTTTTGGTAAAAAACAAATAAATCAGCACAAGAACAGCCGCTACCCCCCATGAAAGAAAAGTATAGAAAACTATTTCTTTAAAGTAGCCTGAACGCCAAGAACGATATAATCTAAAAGATTCAGCAATAAATATAAATGCAACCGTTCCTACCAAAGACACAATAAGGTACTGCTGATTGTAAGTTACATTATAAATAAAAATTGCAGTTAAAAGAGTCAGTTGAATAACAATTATATCAACCATTCTATAGAAAAAAGCAAAGGTATTGGTATTGTTTTGTATCATACCGCTTGTGCTTGCCATAACAACTAACTTCCTTTTATTGTAAATTTTAGTGATGAGTTTTTACATTTACATTGACTGAAGATCATTCTCAATTAATTTACCAACTTCGTTTAAGTGTTCTTTACCACTAATGTAATTAATTTGCTTAAACGATATGTTTTCTAATAATTTAGAAAAAGATTTGAGTCTCGACTTTTCTAAATTTAATGTTCGGTAACAACTGCCTAAAATACTGTTTTGTAATAAAACAATAATGGCTTGCGCTGTGGCAATGGGTACTATTTCTACTATAGGTGCATTACTACTTTGCTTTTTTGGTAATCTATTTAATAAGTAAATCATTTTCAATTTTTTGGGTTTGTTACAAAAATTAAAACCTGCAGTTTTTTCAATATTTACGATTCGTTTTTCAAATTTTTCATGTACTTTTTTATATTGTTCACTTGGCTCATTTACGTTTTCTGGCATATCATTTAATGCATCAGGCCACATTCTAGCTACAGGCCAACTTGGATATATTTGATAACCTTGTTCTATTTCATGCAAAGCAACCATGTCGTCTGTCATTAATGCAAAACCGTTTTGGCTAAGTGCTGCTGTTAACGTAGTTTTACCTGTTCTGCTTGGAGCAACAATGGCAATGGCTTTATCTTGATAAGCTAAGGCATTTGCATGAATACACAGAACTTTGTTTAGTTCTAAATTTAAGGCAATGGCTAATGTTTGAAAATAATGATCGGCACTTGTGCCTTCTTTTTGCCAGTCTATAGTTATACTATTTTTCGATATTTTAAATAAACCATTACCTTGGCAATTAACGCTTAAATAATAATTGTTTTCTATATCTTTATGATGGGGTTCTAAATTACTTTCAGATGAAGAATTTTTACCAGTTAAGGGCTCTTTACCAGCTAAAGGCGCTTTATATAATTTAACTTCACTATGATAACGTTCGCCTGCGTCGGTCATCGACCATACTGGCTTATCCTCTTTATCAAAGGTTAAACTAGAAAAATTTAATTTAATTTCAATGGGTAACGTTTTGTTTTTTGGACCGCAAAAAGGCACACAAAAAACACCATGAAGCGGTAATCTAAATAAAGGATTCATTAAGAATAATTTAAAATATTTTTATAAGTGTTTGACAATCCCTATGTTTAATAGGGATTGTCTAACCAAAACGGTTTAACCTTGGAAAGGATTCCGTTTAGTGTGGCCACCCTGCTCGTCTGGAATACTTCCAGCAAAGCCTTGAGTTAACTCAGCTAAACTACCTGCATTTTTCAATACAGGCTTAGTGTAAGCTAATTTAGGTGCAACAGATTGTTCTTGGGTATTTGTGTTGTTCGTGTTCATTTCAATTACTTCCCTGAAGATTTTTTACGTAAACTAGTTAATGCGATTAAACCTAATGCAAAAGTGAACATTGTAGCTGGTTCTGGTACTTCAACTTTGTCTGTGTCAGTTAAAAATACTAACGTCTCACCCACATTTAGTGTAAAGTCTGTAACGTCCATAACGCCACGTAAATCTGGGCTACTATTATAGACATCAGAAAAAATAGCTGTAGCTGAGCCATCACTGGCAGCAAATGGACGGCCTGCTTCAGAACCCGGCGTATGAACATCTGATAATATGTCAAAATATACATCAATAATACCAGTATTAATCCTTAGGCCTATAATTCCATCGGCAACACTAACATTATTTAATACCCATTCACCATAAAGGGTATTTGTACTACTATCAAAATCCCCAAAAGTATTCCCGTCTAGCATTAATGACCAAGCACTTGTTGATACACCACCTAAAGTCGAAGAAAACATAGACCAAATCTGAGTGTCTTGGGCTCCAGCGTTACCACCAAAAAAGGCAGTTACTTCAATGCCTACCATATCAGGGCTAATCACTTCACTATTAATAATACCCGCTTGTGAAAACAAGCTAGTAGTAAGAAGAATTACACCCAAAGTCCATTTT
>JADGDH010000057.1 GCA_016745015.1 Colwellia sp. | reverse complement strand
CAGCAAGGCAGAAAGTACTCAGTGGAGCGTTAACTTATTCAAAAACTTAACCAAGCAATTATCGGTAGGTGCTGAAGTAGGTAATTTCTCAAGAGACGACCAAAATGCTGATTCAAATTACGCACAACTTTCATTGAAATACGTTTTATAGTACATAACACTATAAAATATTAACTACCTTGCGTTAGTTAACCTCCAACCGAGGTTATTTTTTGGGGAAGCTTTTGCTTCCCTTTTTTTATTGATTAAATTAATTTTCAAAGAAAATAACCTTTTGTTCTTCTTGTACTAAACTTAATTATTATTACTTTGTTATTCTCACTTTAAATTGAGGTTTTTATGGGCTTTTTACGTAAATATACTATTCAACAACGCTTTTTTTTATTGTTTATATTAATAATAGCTGGCCTGATTACTCTAAGTTATATTAGCTTATCTCAAGCATATCAATCACTATTACAACAAAAACATAATGCAAACCAACAAGTAGTTGAAGCAGCATATAGTGTTGTAGGGCATTTCCATCAACAACAAAATGACGGGCTATTAAGTGAAGAGCAAGCAAAAAAACAAGCTATAGAAGTACTTAATAGCCTTAGGTACGACAAAACCAATTATTTTTGGATAAATGACTATACAGCAACGATGATCATGCACCCCATAAAACCAGCATTAATTGGTAAAAACCTTTCTGAACTAAAAGATAGTGACGGAACGCCATTTTTTCTTGAAATGGTCAAGGTTGCTACTAAAAATGGAGAAGGTTTTGTACCTTATAAGTGGCCTAAACCTGGTAATGATGACCCAGTTGATAAAATTTCCTTTGTAAAAGGTTTTACGCCGTGGCAATGGATTATTGGATCAGGCACTTATATTGATGATGTTAATGTAACTTTTGATCAACAACGAAATACATTACTGGTTAGTGCGATAATATTATTAGTGATTATTATTTTACTAGGATACTTTATTGGTAAAAGTATTATTGTACCAACAAACGAAGCTTCAAATTTAATGAAGGATATTGCTAAAGGTGAAGGTGATTTAACGCGTACCTTAGATCACAACGCACAAGATGAAATATCACGCTTGGCACATTACTTCAATGAGTTTACTAAAAAAATGCGAGACTCACTTGGTGATGTAGCAAAAAACTCAAACATAGTGCTTAGCCATGCACAATCAGTAGCAGATGAAAGTAAAAACGCACAGAATTTGACTCAAAATCAAAACGATATAACCACGCAAGTAGCTACAGCTATTGAACAGATGACCTCTCAAATACATGATGTAAGTAACAATGCTCACGCCGCTGAAAAAGCTGCAAATGATGCTAGAAATAACACCAACCAGGGTAAAGATATTATTTCAAATACCATTAATCAAATGCAATCTTTATCAACTAATATTGATGAGGTATCACAAGTAGTTGCCACGCTTGCTGCGGAAAGTGACAGCATTGGTTCGGTACTCGACGTTATTCGTGGTATTGCTGAGCAAACTAATCTTTTAGCATTAAATGCTGCTATTGAAGCTGCCAGAGCTGGTGAGCAAGGACGTGGGTTTGCTGTTGTTGCTGATGAAGTAAGAACATTAGCAAACAGAACTGAACAAAGCACAAATGAAATTCAACAAATGATTCAAAAACTGCAATCAGGTGCTCAAAAAGCAGTGACGGCAGTGCAAGTTAGTCAAGATATTTCTAACCAAACGGTAGAACAAACTAAAAAGGCCGATGATTCTTTATCTGAAATAGATAAATTAATGGCATTAATTTCTAACATGAACACTAAGATAGCACGAGCGACAGAGCAACAAACTCAAGCCACAAACGAAGTAAATTTACGCATCAATGATTTGGCAGGTATGACAGATGAATCTTTAGCAACATCAGATACGTTAAATAATGCTAGCTCGCAATTGAAGTCAAGCAGTAATAACATGTCAGAAGTGGTTGGTCGCTTTAAAATTTAGTTTCAATTTTGGCTAAAATTGTAAAAACAAAAAAAACCAGCATTCGCAAACTGCAAATACTGGTTAAGCCATCAAAAATTTTAATCGACTTGACCCAAGGAGAACTTGGATTAAGGCACAAAGAAGGAACTTAATGACTATGTGTCCTGAAGCATAATCATTAAGCTACTTTCCTTGCTATTGGCTAAAACGCCTGAGAGAGCATTCACTTGCCTCAACCAACAAGTTAATGATAATCGTTATCATTCGCACTGTCAATTCTTTTTTCACTTATTATTTTATTTTTTTTCATTTAACAAAAAATCACTTTTTCAACTTAGCAAAAGCATCAGCAAAGGCATTACCCATAGCAGCATTTTCTACTTTTTTAGGCTTTACTTTAGCTTTATGCGGTTTTTTATCTGATCCTTGATACTTGCTATGCTGATTTTTTTGTTGCTCATTCTTCAGCTTACTAGAAGGTGTAATCTTACTTGTGCTGTTATTCACGCTTTCATCTAAACGCATGGTTAAACTTATACGCTTACGATCCGCATCAACTTCTACAACCTTAACCTTAACAACTTCACCTGCCTTTACTAATTCACGAGGATCTTTAACAAACTTATTGGTCATTGAAGAAATATGCACTAAACCATCTTGATGCACTCCAACATCAACAAAAGCACCAAAATTAGCAACATTAGACACTACACCTTCTAACACCATACCTACTTGTAAATCAGCAATACTATTCACACCATCAATAAAGGTTGCTGTTTTAAATTCAGGTCTTGGATCACGGCTGGGCTTAGCAAGCTCGTTAATGATTTCTTTGAGGGTAACTTCGCCAAATTGCTCAGTAACAAAATCACTAATATTTATTTGCTGTAATTGTTGAGCGTTATTTAACAAACTGACACTATCTATATTGAGTTGTTTTATAATATTTTCAACAAGCGGATATGTTTCAGGATGTACTGCACATTGATCTAGCGGATTCTCACCGCCTGTAATACGTAAAAACCCGGCTGATTGCTCAAAAGCTTTAGGCCCAAGACGAGCTACCTTTTTCAATTGCTTTCTATTAGTAAAAGCGCCTTGTTCATCACGAAATTGAACAATATTATTTGCCATGGTTTTATTTAAACCTGCTACACGGGTCAGCAATGCTGCAGAGGCAGAATTGAGATCGACACCAACAGCATTTACACAGTCCTCAACAACATTATCAAGACTTTGACTTAACTGACTTTGGCTAACATCGTGTTGATATTGACCAACACCTATAGCCTTAGGGTCGATCTTAACTAATTCAGCTAATGGATCTTGTAAACGTCTAGCAATAGATACCGCACCACGCAACGAAACATCAAGATCAGGGAATTCATTAGCGGCAAATTCAGAAGCAGAATACACGGATGCACCAGCTTCACTTACAACCATTTTTTTGGGTTTAGCTAACCCCGTTGTCGAGTCAAATTGCGCAATAACCTCACTGGCTAATTTATCGCTTTCTCGCGAACCAGTACCATTGCCAATAGCAATGAGTTCAACCTTATATTGACGGCATATATTAACCAAAGTACGCACCGATTTATCCCAATGATTTTGTGGAACATGAGGAAAAATGGTGGTGGTATGCAGTAATTTACCTGTCACATCAACTATAGCAATTTTACAACCTGTGCGAAGTCCTGGATCTAAACCCAAAGTAACTTTCGGCCCTGCTGGTGCTGCCATTAATAAGTCAGCTAAGTTTTCAGCGAACACTTTAATCGCTTGTCGCTCTGCCTGCTCACGTAGTTGGGTTAAAAGCTCCGTACCTAGACTGACACTTAACTTGGTTTTCCATGCTAAACGAACAGTACTAGCTAAAAAACTTGCGGCTTTTTGCTCATTCTTTGATGAAAAGCACCTTAAGGTTAAGTGCTCGCTAATAATTTGTTCTGCACTAGAAATCGTGTTCTTTTCTTGGCTAGGGTCAACATCAATTTTTAATTGCAGAAAGCCTTCATTACGGCCACGCAGCATAGCAAGCATACGATGTGACGGTACTGTTTTTAACTTTTCACTATGCTCAAAATAATCCCGAAACTTAACCGCCTCTTTATCTTTTCCTTTAACAACTCTACTGGTTAAATGTGCTTGTTTAAGTATATGATTACGTAACTTTTGTAGTAAATCAGCATCCTCACTAAAACGTTCTGCCAAAATAGCGCTAGCGCCATCTAGCACAGCTTTAACATCATCAAAGTTCGCTTTAGTATTCACATAAGCTAGCGCTTCTTGTTCTGGGGAAACTTGCCAATTGTTAAACAAGCTATTTGCTAACGGCTCAATGCCTGCTTCAATAGCAATTTGACCTTTAGTGCGGCGTTTTGGTTTGTAAGGAAGATATAAATCTTCTAAGCGAGTTTTGTTATCCGCATTGGTAATTTGCTTAGCTAACACTGTTGTTAATTTGTCTTGCTGTTTTATACTGGTTAAAATAACCTGACGGCGAGCTTCTAAATCACGTAAGTAAGTTAACCTTGTTGCTAATTCTCGTAAATGGTTGTCATCTAAACCTTGAGTCGCTTCTTTTCTATAACGAGCGATAAAAGGCACAGTAGCACCATCATCCAATAAGGTAATAGCGGTATTAATTTGTGACGTTTTTACGTTAAGTTCTTGAGCAATTTGCTCATTAATTTGCACGGCAATAGCTGACATTGATTTACAGTTCCGACGTTAATTAAATAGTTATTTTCTAATTTAGCCCGATCATAACAGAAAGTAGCTTTGCCGATAAGCCAAAGACCACATGTATACCCAAGTGGCTTGGGTATAGCACTATGGTGCTAAATATAAAGTCGCTTAAGTAAGCTAATATTGTAGATAGTATGTTCACTAAATCAGAAAAATAAGATAGGAATATTATTATGCTTAAAGGCAAAACAGCCTTAATCACAGGCTCAACCAGTGGCATTGGTTTAGCAACCGCTCATGTATTAGCTGAACAAGGCATTAATCTAGTATTACACGGTCTAATGAATGATGATGAAGGCTATGCTTTGGCTGAAGAATTTGCGACTAAGTATAACGTTAAAGCATTATTCGATGGCGCTAATTTAATGGAAACACAAGCTATCAGTGATTTGATGGATAAAGCGCTTGAAACCATGGGCAGTATTGATATTTTAGTAAATAATGCGGGCATTCAGCACACCGAAAGTATCGATACTTTTCCAGAAAATAAATGGAACGCTATTATCGCAATCAACTTAACGGCCGCTTTTCATACCATTCAAAAATCATTACCAAGCATGAAAGCTAATGGCTGGGGTCGAATTATTAATATCGCTTCTGTTCATGGTTTAGTAGCATCATTAAATAAGTGTGCTTATGTTACAGCCAAACACGGGTTAATTGGTTTAACTAAGGTTGTTGCATTAGAGTGCGCAGAGCAAGGTATTACCGCAAACTCAATCTGCCCAGGTTGGGTTGATACTCCCTTAATTAATAATCAAATAAGGGATATTGCTGAACAGAAAAATGTCAGCTTTGAACAAGCTAAATATAATTTAGTTACCGCAAAGCAGCCACTTCCCGAAATGATGAACCCTAGCCAAATAGGCGAATTTATTTTATTCTTATGCAGTGATAGTGCTCGCAGTATTACTGGCGCATCTTTACCAATGGATGGCGCTTGGACTGCACAATAAATATTTATAAGGGAAACACATGACAGTAAACAAAGGTGAACAAATTCGCAGACAAGTAATGGGTGACGATTTTGTTGATCGTGCTTTAAATAATGCCGATAATTTTGCTCAACCAATGCAAGATTATATAAACGATCATGGTTGGGGCTCTACTTGGCAACGCAGCGGTATCGATTTAAAAACTCGCAGTCTAGTCACCATTGCCATGCTTGCTGCGCTAAGAACACCGCAAGAATTGAAAGGTCATATTCGTGGCGCACTTAATAACGGCGCAACCGTTGAAGAAATACGCGAAGTACTGCTTCACAGTGCAGTATATTGTGGTGCACCCGCAGCACAAGAAGCGTTTCGCGCAGCAAAAGAAGTGTTTGCTAGCATTAAATAACACTGCACCAAAGAATCAAATAATCAGTTCCGAATCTGGCTAGTGTTAGCATTTGTTAGCTATTACACTGAGGTAAAATTACTTCTCTATAATGATTAACAACATGGACAAAACATTATACCAACAAGCGCGCTTATCTAGAGATGCTCGCTTTGATGGCCAGTTTTTTATCGCGGTAAAAACCACGGGGATATTTTGCCGCCCAATTTGTCCTGCCCCTGCGCCAAAAGAATGCAATGTTGAATACTTTACAACGTCTATTGCCGCGGTGAACCAAGGTTATAGACCTTGTTTACGCTGTCGACCTGATGCCGCACCAGATTCTTTCGCTTGGCTGGGGAAAAATACTAGTTTTGAACGAGCGCTCACATTAATCAATGAGGGGGCTCTTACCTCTCAAAGCATCAGCCAACTTGCTGAGCGCTTAGGTATTTCAAGCCGATATTTAAACACTTTATTTCAAGATAATTTAGGGACAAGCGCAAAAAACTACGCCCAACATCAACAACTCATGTTTGCTAAGTCATTACTTCAACAAACATCAATGAGCGTAACAGACGTTGCGTTTGCTGTTGGCTTTAACAGCCTACGTAGATTCAATGACTGTTTTCAAAAAAAGCTAAAACTAACACCCTCCAACTTACGTAAAAACAAAGCCATGGCAACCAACACTATCAGCTTGTTTTTAAGCTATAGACCACCCTATGCTTGGTCGCAACTCAGAGATTTCTTACAGCATAGAGCCATAAAACCAATAGAGTGGTTAGACACAAACAGTTATGGTCGAAGCTTCACTTGGCCATCAAACAATGGTGACACTATTCATGGTCGATTTACTGCTATACATGATGCAGAAAAACATGGTTTTAACGTTAATATAAGTATTAGTGACATCACCTACTTAATGCCTATCGTTAGAAATATTCGTCGTATTTTAGACTTAGATGCCGCTATAAATAGTATTGATCAACAACTAGTAACATTACCAGGACTTAACGTTCAATTATGTTCAGGGCTACGTTTACCTGGAACATGGAATTTATTTGAAGCAGGTATTAGAGCTATTCTAGGTCAACAAATATCAGTTGCAGGTGCGCTAAAATTGGTGGCAACGTTAGTACAGTATTATGGTAAAAAAGAAGGTGATTTAACGCTATTTCCATCACCAGAAGATCTACTTAATGGCGACCTTCAAGAATTAAAAATGCCCGCATCTCGACGAACAACTTTATTAAATTTAGCTCAATTTATGTCAGACAAGCCATCGGCATCACCCGATGAATGGTTATCATTAAAAGGCATTGGTCCTTGGACAATAGACTATGCAAAAATGAGAGGACTAAGCGATCCTAATATTTGGTTAGGAGGCGACCTAGGTGTTAAAAAATCCTTAATACAACAAGGTATAGTATTAAACCCCAAAGACGCATCGCCTTGGCAATCTTATTTAACTTTTCAGGTATGGAACTTATTATGAACATAAATATGGCAACATCATTTTTCAGTTTGTTACCAACACCCATAGGTGATCTGGGTATTTTTGCTAACAGTGATGCTATCTATCGCATCGAATTTGTTGATAGAATCAAAGATTATGACTTAATGAATACTAATGATCATAAAGAAAACGACATAACCTTACTCGCTAAACAACAACTTACACAATATTTTTCGGCTGACAGAACGACTTTTGATTTACCTTTAGCACCGCAAGGCACGCCTTTTAGACAACAAACATGGCAAGCATTACAAAAAATCCCCTACGGCGAAACCCGTTATTATAGTCAACAAGCCGAATTTATGAATAATAAGAAAGCAGTACGTGCAGTAGGTGCCGCCAATGGCGCAAACCCTATCGCCATCGTTATTCCTTGCCATCGTGTTATTGGTAAGGATGGTAGTTTAACAGGGTATGCTGGAGGCCTACATAGAAAAGCTTGGTTGTTAAACTTTGAGCAAACACTATTACAAAACCAGCAAGTTTTCACACTGGGTTAGCAAGCCCCACTAATATTTACTTGCTGAACTAAAGCTAATTCATATAGCACTACGTAGCACTAAAGAGCCACTTATCTTTACTTAGTTTTTAGCTAGTCTAAGCATGTTCGAATTTTAATCAGTTTGAATAATTTAATGGAGATAAAATACCAGGACAAGTCAAAATAAAACAACAATAGGCTTTATATGAAACAACTCATATTTAAAAAATTACAAAAATATAAATCAACATTAATATCAACGACGTTAATGAGCATGCTATTAACCTTTTCACCTCAAAATTTTGCTGGCAGTTGGCAGCAAAATGTCAGTATAGGTGGCTTCAACTCTGTTCACATTTACACACCAGACACAAATTCGAGTATAGGCTCAGGCAAATCACTACTTGTTGTGTTGCACGGATGTGTTCAACCCATTAATAATTTTTTAACCGCAAAGTTAGAAGATGCCGCTGAAGCACATGGCATGGTTATCGCAGTGCCTGATGCTATGAATAAAGCAGGTTACAGCTGTTGGTCATACTGGCAAGGTGCAGTTTCAAGAACCTCAGGTGATTATAAAAACCTGATTGATCTTGCCAACACAATGAGCGGTGATTCCAGTAGAAACATTGATCCTGAGCAAGTTTATATTACCGGTTTATCTTCAGGTGGAGCTATGTCAGCACAAACAGCCTGTTTAGCACCCGATGTTTTTGCAGGTGTTGCTCCTAGCGCGGGGCCAACTATTGGTACCAGTTCAAACGGTGCTATTACCACTTGTGAAACGGTATCAACCAGCACGTTTAAATCGCGCTGTGAAGGTTATGCAGGGTCTGCCAAAAGTCATTTCAGTACACAAATTGCTGCTATTGCTCACGGTACAGCCGACACAACAGTAAACACTTGTTATAACCAACAAAATGCCAATGGTTTTGCAACCGTTTATGGCGTTAACCAACTTTCAGGCACTAACAATATTACTGAAGGCGCAGGCCACACAGCTTCAGAAACACTTTGGCAAAATAACCGAGTAAGCATGTTATGGTTTGATAACCTAGATCACTCTTGGTCTGGTGGTGTGGGTGCTTCGGGCGACTATATTGCCGATGACAGCATTAATTTTGCTGATTACTTAGGTCAATTCTTCGCCGATAATAACCAACGAGTTGATCGCAATGCGGGCCCAGTCATTAGCAACCATAGTGCGGTTGAGAATAACAGTACCTTAGTCATTAATGGCAATGCAGTTGATACCGAGGGTAGTGTTAGCAACGTTAGTTTAACCATTTATGCCTTAGATTCTGGCTCACCTACATTAGTTGAAACCCTAAACAGCAATGCAAATGCTAGCAACGGAGCCTATAACGCAACGTCTAGCACTTTAAATGATGGTTTATATCAAGTCACTGCCATTGCAACAGATAATGAAAGCAAAGCAGGTGATGAAGCTTTTGTCACAACTAGAGTTGGCCCTATACCTCCTGATACTGCGCCGACTTTATCGGGTATTAGCGCCGCTATTTCAGGACAATGTGCAACTATTACGGGCATAGTGATTGATATAAACCAAGACCTTGCAGATGTTGTCGTTAACTTTGCTAATGGCAATGTAACCGCTACGCTTAATGGCAATCAATATTCTGCTGAAAAGTGTAACTTATCTGGCGGCAGCAATACTGCCACCGTTACGGCTACCGATACTACCTCACTATCAAGTACTGATAGCGTTCAATTTACCATTGACGCTGGTGTTACGGGTGATTACAACTTACATATTAGTGAAGGTCACATCACTTGGGGTGTAGGATATTCAGCCTGTTACCTTGAATTTGGTACAGCAGCATTTACTATGCGGGAATATCCTGCTGGCACTAATCAATGCAACTGGATAGCTGATGGTGCACCAAGCTGTGCTGGACCAACTCAAAACTGTACTGGTGGCGGTAATGGTGACCCTGATAGTGATAATGATGGTATTGTCGACAGTATTGATAACTGTCCTAACGATGCTAATACCGATCAAGCTGACAATGATAACGACGGCCTCGGCAATATTTGTGACAGCACACCTAATGGTGAGATTATAGATACAGACAATGATGGTATCGCTGACAGTGTAGATAACTGCCCTAACGATGCAAATGCTGATCAAGCTGACAATGACAGCGATGGTACAGGAAATGTTTGTGATAGTACGCCTAATGGTGATTTTAGCTGTTCTGCCACAACAGCTAGCAACTACGCTCACGTACAAGCCAACAGAGCAACTACAAATGGATATTATGCTTTTGCAGTTGGCTCAGGGGAAAATATGGGACTTTATAATATTTTCTATACAACGACTTTGGCAGAAACTTCTGATAGCTATTTTGAAGTAGGAAGCTGTCCATAGAGAAACAAGCACTAGAATCAGGTCAAAAGCGTCAAAAGTTTAATTTTGACGCTTTACGAATTTGACTAGCACACTCTGCTAATACAATAGCGCCAGCTGTTGAAACATTCAAAGAATTTCCCATACCAAACATTGGAATATGTATTTGCTGATGACTTAATTGCAGTGCAGCTTCACTCACACCTTTGCGTTCATTTCCTAATACAAGTACACAAGGGTATGGATAACGGACCTCTTTATAGTCAGTAGACTTATGACATAGCTCAACGCTAAAAATAGCATAACCTTTGTCTATTAATGTTTGTAAGCTTAGCGTGGTGCTATCGCTATATTCAATACAAACCCATTTAGCTTCATTTCTAGAAGCTTTTTTCATCTTTTTATCTGAAATAGTTAACTCTCCACAGATAATGATTTTTTCAATCGCAAATGCATCAGCTAAGCGAATAAAAGCACCTACATTGTAACTATTAGTGACATTGTCTAATACCAGTATTAGCGGAAGTTTAGGTTGGTTTAGGTATTCATCTCGTGATGGTTTATTTTTTCTAATGTCTTCTTTACTAAGCTGTATTGCTGAATGCATGATCGTTTCCTGTAGAATGCTTAGGCATAAATTGCAAGCTTCAAAGTGATATTTCATCTCATATAAAGCATTTCTCTCAGTCAATGAAAGTGCGTTTTAACAGAGTTTTTATTCTTTGAATGTATTGCTCATTTGTCCACTTACACTCTATTGTTAATTGCTCCCAGGTTTGTATAGAAATTATTGTCCAAAACATTTCAATAGCTTCTTTTTTAGTCCATCCAGAGGACAGTAATCCTTCCTTATCAAGCTCCTCAATTGTTTTCTTACAAACATCGCGCAAGCCTGCCATACAGCCATTCCATGCAACATTTGTATCTTTGTCTGTGTCGCGGGTTTTAAGCAAAGCCTTCGCTAAGCCATAAATTTCTGGAATGTAGCTTCCCCAAAGATCAACGCAAGCTTCTAATAATTCTATGCCTGTTTTAGCATCGTGAAATAGCTTTAAACGTTCGTTTAAGCCTTTTATATCATCTACATATTGAACAGTAGCAATCATTAATTCCGCTCGTGAATCAAAGTGCAAGTAAAGAGCTTGGCGAGATACACCAGCTTTTTTTGCAATATTACTCATGCTCACCCCTTGCCCTTGGCGTTGCTCCATGAGTTGCCACGTTGCATTTAGGATATTTATTCTTGTTTCATTTTTATTACTTGACATAGTGTAAACAATAAAACATGCTTTACAGTATGTCAATTGACATAGTGTAAAGTGATTTAATAAGGAATGAACATGAACATAATCATATTCGGCTCAACAGGTGGTACAGGACAGCAATTAATCAAACAAGCTCTTGAAAAAGGTTATTCTGTTTCAGCATTTGCACGTAGCCCAGAAAAAATAATACTAAAACATGAGAAGCTAAAAGTAATAAAAGGTGATGTTTTGAATCTAAAATCAGTAGAAAAAGCAATTCAAAATCATGATGCTGTCCTTTGCTCTATCGGCTTACCATCGGTTATGGATAAAAGTTATCTAAGGGCACAAGGCACAAAAAACATTATTCAAGCTATGCAGGGCAATGGGATTAATAGACTTATTTGTCAATCTGCTTTAGGTGTGAACGAGAGTTCTAATTTACTACCATTTTATTATAAATTTCTTATTATTCCGCTATTCATGAAATACTTATACCGTGATCATGAACTGCAGGAAACATATATAAAAGAAAGTAAACTAAAATGGACTATTATTCGCCCTGCCGTTCTTACAAACAACGAATTAACGGGGAAATATCAGCATAGAATTGAAACGAAAAACAAGTCAATTACAGCAAAAATATCACGAGCTGATACTGCCGACTTTATGTTGAAACAGTTAACCGACGAAAGTTATTTTTATAAAACACCTTATGTATCATACTGAAGCAACGAAACTAAAAAAGCTAACAAGCTCATCAGATTGAACGCCTACACAGGGTTACTGTATATAGCTATTATTCTGTAATAAATAATAACCAAACAAACATTAGAATCAAATCAAAAGTTTAATTTTGACGCTTTGCTAATTTAATCATCTCGAAAGCTTGCTCTAGTTTAGCCAAAACGATTTCAGTATGCGGGGTTTATTAGAAACAATAAGATACAGAGGGAGTTTAACAGCAGTTTTAATGAAGGAGTGATTCCACTCCACTTAAAGATACATGATTCAGCTAGCGCTGGATATCCACTACTTACGAATAAACTCGCCTATTAACTGATAAGTTTCTTCACACTCTTTGGCAACCAAGCTATCAAGCAGCATATACGCGTGAATCATGCCATCAAAAGAATGATGCTCAACCTTAACACCTAACGCCTGCAAGGCTTCAGCGTAGATAAAGGCCTCATCTCTTAAAGGATCACAGCCCGCGCTAAACACAAGTGTTTCTGGCATATTTATATCCATTGGCATAAATAATGGTGAGACATTTCTTCTGGGCTCATTGTGCTGAAAGTAATTGTCAAAATACCATTCAACTTTACTAGCTTCTAATAAAAACCCTGTACCATTTTCATTAATTGAAAGGGTATTCATCGTATAATCAACACTAGGGTAAATTAATATTTGCTTGTCTATATTCACTGCATTATTACTAATATTGTCACTGGCTAGTGTAGTACAAATAGCACCACCCGCACTATCACCTGCAATAATCAGTTGTTGGTTATATTTTACTTGCGTAAGTACTTCTTGGTAATGCGCTAACGCATACTGACTATCTTCAATACCCATAGGGTAAGGGAATTCAGGCGCTAAACGATATTCCACAGCAATCACTACACAATGACCTGCTTTAGAAATTTTACGACTAATGGCATCATACAATGCAATATTGCCACACATACCACCACCACCGTGATAATGAATCACAACGGGCAAAGCTTCATCAGGTGCTGGGCTATATACCCTCACCGGAATTGAATGACTTGGGGTAACCAAACTATCATCATTTACATAAGCCAGTTCAGGCCCTTGACCAATGAACACACTGAGCTTTTCCAAGTTCTCTCGTACTACACTTGGCGTAAATTGCACATTATTCTCTTTTGCCGCTGCTATAGCCAAATTTGCTTGCTCAATAAAAGCATGAAGTTTTTCTGAAATTACACCTCGCATTTTAACTCCTTGTTATTTGTTGACTCATTTTTATTTTCTCGTATTTTCTGTGCTGTTTCGGGTAAAAAGAAACTACCGATAAAAAAGGTGCTACTCACCACAGTAATCAACACAAAAGCAGAATTAAAATCGCCGTGATTCATATCAACTAATTTTCCGAAACTCCATAAAACCACCGTAGCAAACAAGTAGCTTATTGAATAAAACAAACTAAATATTACCGTCACTTTTTGCCCTGTCATTTTAGGTAATTCATGAGGTATTGTCACAAGCGCTGTAACAGGGAAGAAAATAAAGAACCCTAGCGCCATAGCGCAAATGGTTTGCAATACATCAGATTGACCAAAAGATAAACCTAATACGGTAATGGTAATAATTAATCCCGACCAACGAATAACAGGAACACGAGCGCTGAATTTTTTACTATAAAAAATACCCGCTAACGTACCAACAATACCAGAGGCGATCACTAAAGCACTTTGACTAATACCCGCTTTAGGATAAAAGGTAAATAAACAAATATAAAATGCTAAAATACCTGAATAGGTGAGTGCGTAAACCCAATTGAATTTATCTTTCAAACCATCAACATACGAGTAATGTGCTTGACGTTGCTCAGTTTGGTTTTGTGCGGAATCATTATCGTTAGTTTTATTTTTAACCAACAACCAAACAAAACTTAGCGCCAAGCTGGCCAAAGAAAAAATGATTAAAGTATTTTGCCAACTACCCGTTAGACTATTAAAATTAGTCATCTGCCATAAAATAATACCTGTACCTACATTAAATGCGACTGCATTAATGCCATTAATGGTAGGTCTTTCTTCTGGCGTGAACCAAGCCATAACAATAGGATTAAAGTAAACAATCATAAAGGCACCACCAAGCCCCATTAAAAACCGACTCAATAATAGCAATTCATAATTAGGTGCTAAGGGAGTTAGCAAGCCAATACAAATCAACAAGCCTGCAACAAAAAAAGCTTTTTTGATTCCTAGTTTTAATGCCAATCCTGCGGCAATAAAAGTACCAACAATTTTGGCTAACGTTACCGCACCACTAATAAAGCTCGCCGAGGCTAAGCTATCAACTTGCATCGCTGACATGATCTGACTCATGCTAGCAGTGCCACCAACCCAAGCCATAGCAAATAGGGTGTAACTAATAAAAACAAGTGCTGCCACTAGATGTTTATTGTTTATTTGAGGTAAATTCATTAAGAAAATGTCAACTATAAATAACTACTTTTAGTCAGCTTAGCTAAATAAATAAAACAATGATGTACTACCTTCGTTCACTGCCTTTTATTACCGTGCGTGTTATGCTAGAAATAGCTATTAAATTAAAGTACAACCTACAGAAGCTGAGGAATTATCATTGCTAGTTTGGCTTTCCCTTGATACTTGGCTGATATCCTTACTATCTATTGCTTATTTGTTACTGCTTTTTGTTGTCGCTTATTATGGGCAAAAACAAAGCAATAAAAAATGGCTTTCTCGCCCTTGGGTATACAGTTTATCGCTAGGGGTAAGTTGTACATCATGGGCCTTTTATGGCACGGTCGGTCAAGCTGCTACCACTGGAGCTTGGCTTGCACCTATTTATATTGGCTCTATTTTGTGTCTAGTATTAGCTTGGCCAATGCTGCTGAGAATATTACGCATAAGCAAAGAGCAAAACTTAACCTCAATTGCTGACTTTATCGCTTGTCGTTACGACCGCTCTCCTATTATTGCTGCCACCGTTACCTTAGTAGCATTATTAGGCACCATTCCTTATATCGCTTTACAATTACGTGCTATTAGTAAAAGTTTCGATTTACTCACAGGCTCTTATCAATCAGGCATCAGTACAACCTTTGTTGTCACCTTAGTGCTAATTATTTTCAGCATATTATTTGGTGCTAGGCAAGTGGTGGTGAATAAGCAAAACCAAGGCTTAGTGTTGGCGATAGCGTTTAGTTCTGTGATCAAATTATTTGCATTAACTGCGATCGGTATTTTTGCCACCTTTTTTGTTTTTGACGGCATTAATGATTTATTTACCCAAGCAGAAAATATCAAGCAAGTGCCACAAGCTAACAGTACCTACTTTGCTATTTCACAAGCATTACTGGGCATGATCACTATCTTCATTTTACCGCAGCAATATCATATGATGATGATAGAAAATCATCATGAGAATGAATTAAAAAGCGCTCGTTACTTATTCCCTATTTACCTCATTGCCATTAATATTTTTGTATTACCCATAGCCCTTGCTGGACAAAATTTATTTCCTGGGGGTAATGTTGACGCCGACACTTATGTCATCACTATTCCGTTATTTTTCCAACAAGCTTGGCTTGGTGGTTTAGCCTATATAGGCGGTTTAGCCGCAGCAACTAGCATGGTTATTGTTGCAACAATAGTATTAAGTACCATGGTAACAACAGAAATAGTTAACCCTTTATTACTACACTACAATAGCTTTATTAGTAAGCAAACAACTCAGCTTTCTAGTGTTTTATTAAATATTCGCCGTGCTGCTATTGCCTTGTTGCTGCTACTAGCCTTAGCTTTTGAACGCATCATTGATCAACAAAATCACCTTGCTTCTATTGGTCTTTTATCGTTCGTTTTATTATCGCAATTGGCGCCCCTTGTTATTGGTGCGTTATATTGGCGTAAAGCGACAACCAAAGCTGCATTAATTAGTTTGATTGTCGGTAGTAGTATTTGGCTATACACCTTATTACTTCC
>JADGDH010000208.1 GCA_016745015.1 Colwellia sp. | reverse complement strand
AGGGCTTTACTAATTTTCAATTGAGCGACAGAACTGTCTTTATTATCTTCTTTTAGCTTTATTACTTTAGCGCTATTAACTGCATCTTGTTGCTGAACCCAACGTATCAGTTCAACCAAAATAAGCTTAAAGGCCTCATTATTTAAAGAGGCTTGATACTGATGTATAAGCTCGTCCAATAATACTTGACGTTTAACCAATACACTTTGACATTGCTCAATTTCATTTTTAGAAACTAATTCAGCCGCTTGCAAAGTAAGTTGACGAATATCTTCACATAATTGGCTGAACATTAGATAGCTCTATACATTGTACTAGGCCTAACTTGCAATTTTTTTTGATTTTAATAAAGATATGCCTTCTTGCTTGTCTTGTTCGGACATATCTTTCCAAGCTTCACTTAAAGGTTTTAACAAGCTAATAACTTCATCAATAATAGCGCAATCTTGCGAAACACTCACTTCAACTAAACGATCTATACAATAAGCATATAGATCATAAAAGTTCGCCGAGATATCTGGCTCAGATTCACTATCTAAGGAATCTTGCAATGAACGTAGAATACTCATTGCCTTGTTTAACTGCTGAGACTTAACTTCAAGATCTTTACGTTCAATAGCACCTTTAGCAACAGAAACACTCTTAAAAATACCATCAAATAACATAGAAATAATCATATGTGGATCAGCCGTATTAATACCACTTTCGAGATCTATTGTTTGGTATGTTTGTAAATTTTTATGCATATTTCACCTTCGCTATCAATGTATCCAACTATTTATGCTAACTAGTAAATAACTACTCTTTTTTAGATGTTATATTAGCAAGGTTATTAGTAAGCCAATCGCCTGTTGCATTGTATTGTGAAACAATTCCATCCAAAAAACTAAATTGTTTTCTCAGTGTATCCTCATAAGAGCGTAAACGTGTTTCTAAAGTAGACCACTCATCAGCAATACCACTAACTCGCTCATTTAGCGTTTTTTCTCGTTGCGTCAACACTCCGTCACTGGCAATATAACCTTCTATCATATCCGCCATTTGACTGGCGATACCATTAGATGATGCAAATAGCTCGCCAAGATCGGTTGAATTGTTTTTTACCGCATTATTCAACCTTTCCTGACCACTAGCAATATTGTCTGAGCTAAAGCTTGATAGCTCAAGGCGACCGTCACGATTAACCTCAAGACCAATATCATTTAAATTACTAAAAGAGCCAGATAAACCACTCACAGCTTGTATAGCAATGTCAGCAAGTTGACGCTTTACTTGTCTGACATTAGGGTCAAAGGCCAACCGCCCTTGTTTGGCTGCACCTAAACCAGTTAAATCATCAACCAACGCATTATAACCTGCAATAAATTCAGTAATTAACTCACTACCATGTTCAGTGTCTTGAGAAACAGATAGAACAGCAGGATTTCCCACCGACGTCACTTCTTTAGCTGTTATGGTTAAGTCTTCAATAACATTTTTAAATTCATTTGTATCATTAGCTATAATAACACCATCAACACTTATTGATGCATCTTGAGCTGTACGTACCTGCGTATTATTTGTTGATATTGCATCTAACGATGGGTCTGAAGTAGTAATAGTTAAGGCATTACTAGCCCCTGTTACTTGTGAATCAAATACCAAGAAAGAGCCGGCACCACCGTTAATAATATTAGCGGTAACACCAAAATTTTCACTTACAGCATTAATTTTATCGCGAATGGAGGATAAGGTATCTATTGGATCGACAACCACATCAAAAGTATCGGTACCGTTGCCAAAGGTTAATGTACCTGAGCCAACAAGTTCAGCTGAGTTTGCAAAGGTTTGTGAATTTAATCGTGTACCTGTGGCAAGTTGTTGTACTTCAATATTAAAAGAGCCACTACTAGCAAAACCATTACTTTTAACGTCAATGGCACTGCTACTTGAAGTAACAACTTGTTTGTTAAAAGCATCGTTTGTAGTTAGTTTTTCTAAAATATCATTAAAGCTAGCTAAAGCAGACTTAAAACTACCCACACCAGAAAGCTCTAAATTTAATCGTTCTTCTTTTTTTTGTAATCGTATTTCTTGAGGAATAGCTTCTGCATCAATATAAGCGTTTACAATACTTTCTAGTTGCAAACCAGAACCGACACCCAAATTGGTGATACTAGGCATAATAACTCCTCATTTCTTCAATTAAACTTAGATTAATTTACTTTATTGAAAGTATTTAATAACAACTTATACATGGCTATCAATAATCAAGCCAGAAATACTTTCGACTTCTTGATGCAGTGCCTGAATTTTTTCAGCCATTGATATTATTTTTTCACTTGGAAACTGATTGATCACTTCTTGTGTTTCTCTATCAGTTACCGTTATAACCAATTTTCCCGCATCATTATCACGTGAAAAATCAACTTGTTTTTGTGTGCTATTAATAAAAGACGAAACAACCTCTAACGCCTTTTCTACATCATCTTCGGTTACTTCTTTTGCGGCTTCTTTAGCAGTATTAGCATTTACTTTTTCTATTTTGCTTACTAAGCTTTCTGACTCTGCTTCTGTATTGATTACTTTAGTATCATTACCTTGCGTTGCTTTTTGAGGCTCAGATAATGATTTAGCATCATCTTTTTTAGCTGTATTATTCACTGTAGGCTTAGAAGTAAAACTGTGTTCTACAGGAACTGGCGTTACATTAATATTACTACTCATTATGATGCCCTCACACTATCCATTAAAACGAGGAAGGGAGTGGCTAATGCGACTCCCTTTATTTTATTTTGCAATCACATTATTTATTATAATAATGATAGTGCTATTTGTGGTTGTTGATTAGCTTGCGCTAACATTGAGCTTGCTGCTTGTTGCAGTACACTGTTTCTTGCTAAAGTGGCTGACTCTTGTGCATAATCAGTATCTTCAATACGTGAGCGTGATGCCGATACATTTTGTGCAGTAATGTCATTTGAACGAATTACCGAACTAAAACGGTTTTGTTTAGCACCTAAGTCTGCTCGTGAGCTAGTTACTGTTGCTAATACACTGTCCATTTTAGTAATAGCATCTTGTGCCTTAGCAAAAGTATCTACACCATCAGCACCAACAACAAGTACACCAAAGTCTGTACTAATAGAAACCTCTATTAATTGTCCTTCATTAGCGCCAACTTGGAAGCTTTGAGTGTAACTACTATCAAGCAAAGTAACACCACCAAAACTAGTTTGGCTAGAAATACGTTGTAACTCTGTAGACAATTCTTGGAATTCATTATCTAGTGCCAATCTATCAGCGGTATTATTAGAGCCATTTGATGATTGTACCGCCAAGGTACGCATACGTTGTACCGTATTAGTATATTCATCAAGCGCACCCTCTGCAGTTTGTGCTAATGAAATACCGTCGTTAGCATTACGTGATGCTTGGTTTAAACCATTAATTTGTGAAGTTAAACGACTTGAAATTTGTAGACCTGCGGCATCATCTTTAGCACTATTAATA
>JADGDH010000056.1:8628-16544 GCA_016745015.1 Colwellia sp. | reverse complement strand
ATATCAGGTAAAAGCTGTTTGCTAAAATTCTGTTGGGCGGGAATAAAAATTACCAGCCCATATGATAAAACGCCCATATGCGTTCAATATTCATTGGTAGGCATTGTTCGTAATATTGTCATAACAATGATTTTTTGGACTGTTGCTTTCATAGAATATTCCCTTTTAAATAACTATTTGTCCCACCATTCATTTTGAATTTGAGCAAGTGTGTAACTTTTTCTGTGTTGCATTCTTAAGTAGTAGCTCGCGAGTTGAGGAAAGGTATGCTTATCTAACCATGCACTGTAGCCCAACAAATCAAGTCTTGAGAGTACAACAGTCCAAATTACATCCGCTAGGGTATAGGTTTCGCCCAGAAGAAAACTGTTATTTTGCAATTGTTTTTCAGCAAACGTAATAGCCTCCAACGCGCTTTGCTCAACGTCTTCGATATGACTTTTATCAACTCGAAACGTTTTGCTATTTTCTGAACGCTCGGCACAAACGAGATAATTACTTCTAAGTTCAGGGTGTTGTTCAGCCATTAAGAGTGATTTTGTGACTCGGGCATTCAATATTTTTTCAGATTTTTCCATTGAAGGATGACGGGCATAACTGAGAATTTGAAGATCAATATCATCTGCCAAATCAATTAATCTTTCCATTAACTGATGATCACTTTCATCTTGCGGCAATAAAGCATTACCTTCTGATAAAGAAGCGACAAACCGAATAATATGAGCAGAGTCAGTCAACACTTTTGTTGTGCCGTTTCGAAACTCTAACGTGGGGATTACTCCCTTAGGATTGAGTTTTAAATACCACGGTTCGAGTTGCTCTTGCTTTTGCACAATATCGATAACACGTCCTGACCAAGCAAGTCCCTTTTCTTCGAGTGCAAGTCTCACCTTCATTGAACACACCGATAAAGGGTGATGATAAAGCATAAATGATGTCATCGTGCTAACTCCTATCACTTTAACCCTGAATAAACATTTAAAGCTTGAATAGACAGGGTTAATTTTTATACGCGTGGTTTAATAGGTAACATACGTGGCAGTACATCTGCTTCAGGTACATCTAAATATCTATGTTTTAGTGCGCCTGCTACATGAGCAAATAATGCCGCTAGCAGTGTATATACCAACAAAACATGGGCTTGTTTAGCTAATAAGCCCATTTCTGGATTTTTACCAAACAAAATAGGTAAGTCAACCAATCCAAATGGAGTAACGGGGTAACCAAATAAGTTTGTCATGGCATAGCCGCTAAATGGGATTGCCAACATTAAAATATATAATGAGCCTGTAATTATTTTTGATAGTAATTTTTCCCAATTTGCTAATTCGTTGGGCAATTTTGGTGAGTTATTAAGTCGACTCCAAATTACACGGAGAATTGCTAATAGCATAAAGATTGCGCCAAACGATTTATGCATGCCCATAATCTGCATTTTGCTTGGGTCTGTTTTATCTAATCCAGCCATGTAGGTACCCACGACTATTAGCACCAAGATCATTAGTGCCATACCCCAATGTAAAAATTTAGCAACTGTGCCATAGCTTTGTTCATTTGTATGAGTAGTGTTCATTGTTTACCTCTTTAATCATCTTCTGCGTTGCATTTGTTTTTAAGTAAGGGAATGACCATTACTAAAAAAATGCGTCTTGAATATGAATCACTCAGATGCCCTGAAACGAGCATCTTCAAGTGTGATGGGTATAGTTAAATTAATACTGTTTTAACCAAAGTACACCAACAAGAGTTAATTGATATGACGCTACTTTCTTTTTCACTAAAGGCAATTCATTTAGCACGTTTTGTGCTTCTTTCTCAGTTTTTGCTTTGATAAAAAAAACTACTTTACCGACATCTCCTTTGTGTACACTCACTTCTGATTTTTTGTTGTCTAGGTAGACGTTTTCTACGGTGCCATTTACCCATAGATCTAGCATCTTAGGCATGTGCTCGTTCAGCGTGTCCGTAAATAAATCGGTATCATGCGTTTCAATCGTCCACGTAACCATGTAGGTATTACGCATATCAGCATCGCTTGCGTTCACTGATGAAATTGAAAAAAAGCTCAATAAGATAAGTGAAAAAGTAAGTAATAGTTTCTTCATAATAATTTCCTAGATAAAAGTTTATAGTGTTAGTCGTGTTAAAAGGTTAAGCAGTGATAGTGATCATTTTTAGGATCATCTCTCATCATTCACCTCTACGTTAAATTAATGGTAAAAATACCTTATTAATTGTTAATATTCATTTTATTGTATTTAATTGAGTAGATATATACACTGTTCATCAACTCATTGTTTACTCAGAAGGTCTAATGTGAATATTTTAACGCTGATGGAAACCTTTTCTGCGGTGGTAGAAACAGGCAGTTTTACTGCGGCAGCTGACAAGCTTGGGCTTTCTAAATCATTTGTCAGTAAACAAGTCTCAATTTTGGAGCTAGATCTAGGAACTTGCCTACTTTACCGTACTACGCGTAAATTGAGTCTATCTGATGAAGGAGGGCAATTTTATGACCATTGTAAAATAATTATGGCGGAAGCTGAAAATGCTCGTGCCGAAGTCATGGACAGTCAAGGAGCGCCTCGAGGTAAAATTCGTATAACAATGCCTCAAAGTCTTATCATTTCAGGGTTTGGTCAGTTACTGATAGAGTTTCAACTTCAACACCCTGAAATAGAACTTGAAGTTACTGCCAGTGGGCGTGTTGAAGATTTGGTGAAAGAAGGTATAGATATTGCGCTAAGAGTGGGCCAATTGGAAGACTCAAGCCTTATATCTCGTCGGTTAGCAGACTGCACGTTTCAGGTTGTCGCTTCTTCCCAATATATAAAAAAGTGGGGAATACCATCTCAACCAGCAGACTTAATGCAGCATAATTGTTTGATTTATGGTGACTCTAAAATAAATAAAGGTTGGTTATTTCGCTCCCCTAGCGGAGAAACAATTACTGTAAAAGCAAAAGGAAGTTTAACCAGTAATGATGGAATCTTAATTGTTGATGGTATGCTCAATGGGTTAGGTATTGGTTTTGGTCCTAGTTTTTTGTTTCAACAACATGTTAAAGAAGGTCGTTTACAGTTACTACTGAGTGATTATTACCAACCTACCACTGCTATTTCAGCCCTATATCCACTAAATCGAAACTTATCTCGACGGATTAGACTGTTAATTGATTATTTATCAGAGCGGTTATCTATTTAATATGCCTACAAGCAACACCACTGAACACCAATAATGAGTGCTCAGTGGTTGTTATTTTTTTCATTACGGGATTAATTTCTATGCGTTAGTTTCTGTCATTATGCTTGTTGTGCCATCTTTTGCCATAGCAGCAAGATCTTTATCTACAAAAAATAGTGCATGACCGTCTTGGCCAACTAAATTAATTTTGTCTAAAATACTTTTAAACAAAGTTTCTTCTTCATGCTGTTCAGCCACATACCATTGTAAAAAGTTAAAAGTAGAATAATCTTGATTAGTGAAAGCTTGATGCGCTAATTTATTTATACGCTCGGTAATTTCACACTCATGCTCATATGTTTTTTCAAATATATCTGCTAATGAATCAAATTGATGAGGTGGTGCGTCAATACTGCCTAATATAGGTAAAGCGCCAGTCTCACTTACATAAGTAAAAAGGCGCGTCATATGATCCATTTCTTCAGCAGCATGCTTACGCATAAATTCAGCAGCGCCCTCAAAGCCTTTTTCTTCGCACCAAGCACTCATTTGTAAATAAAGGTTAGATGAATAAAATTCTAAATTAATTTGAGCATTAAGTTGGGTAACCATTGTTGGTTTTAACATGAGATATCTCTAATTCTTTATGTCATTGTTACGAGGGGCATACTTTGACATAAATGATGAGAAAATAACATGCGTTAGTTGATATTTATTGCTTGAAGCAGGCTTAATTTATTTATGTTAAACAAGCCTGCTCATTATGAGGGTGAGGATGACGTTTTAAAGGTTAAATTTTAAATGCGTGAATCACGTCTTTTAAATGACTCGTTTGTTCAACCATATTATTTAATGATTCAGTCGTCTCTTTTGCTCCAACGGCTGTTTGACTTGTTAGATCATTTATAGCGATAATTTTTTGATCTATTTCTTGAGCAACAACAGTTTGTTCTTCAGTTGCGGTGACAATTTGAGCATTAAAATCAACAATGGATTGTGCGGCCGTTGAAATTCGGTCTAAAGCTTCACCCACTGCTTCAGATGAAGTAACACTTTTACCAACATTTTCATGGCTGATAGACATTGATTTTGAAGTGTCGGTAACACCAGATTGTAAGCGTTGAATTATTTTTTCAATTTCTTGGGTGGACTGTTGTGTTCGTTGAGCTAGCGTTCTTACTTCATCAGCAACAACAGCAAAGCCTCGTCCTTGCTCACCTGCACGAGCCGCTTCTATTGCGGCATTTAATGCCAGTAAATTTGTTTGTTCAGCAATACTTTTAATAACGTCAAGTACGACAGAAATACCATCACTTTCTTTAGCAAGCAGATCAATCATCTCTACTGAATGATTGATGTTATTAGAAAGTAATTTGATACTTTCTAAAGATGATACAACTAATTGATTACCTGAATTAGCTTCCTTACTTACCTGAACAGATGCATCAGATGCTTCTGCCGTAGTGCGGGCAACTTCTTGTACGCTAATCGACATTTCGTTCACAGCGGTTGTAACTTGATCTATTTCACTGCTTTGCAATTCTATTGACTCACTACTTTGGGTGGCAATATCATCTACTTTTGATGTTTGTGTAACAACAACGTCAGAGGTATTACTTACTTCACTAATGAGGTTACGAATATTCTGGGTCATTTGGTTAAACTCTTCACTTAGTTGACCAATTTCATCTTTGCTTTTTGGTACAACTTGAGCTGTAAGGTCGCCTTTAGCAACTTCACGTGCTGTTGTTAAAATAGAGTTGATACCACGCCTAACAGATAAATTAAAACCTAACATTAAATAGCCAACAAAAGCTAATATGAGTAGGGAAACAATGAGCAAAAGATAAAAATCTTGTCGTTGTTCTATTGCTCTTTGTTGTAAATTATTTTCGATGGCTTTGATTGATTGATCTAAAAAAGTATCGAGGACTTTTAATGCCTGTACACCATTGTCAAAATAATTTTCCCAAGGTTGGTTAAATTCTTCATCTAAAAGAAGGTCGTCTAGTGTAATAATATCTAGTTTTAACTGTTTTATAACATTCGAACTGGAATTTTTTAAATGAGTATCTGTAGATAGAGGCTGTAGCGTTAATGCTATACTTTTAGCATCTTGATCTAAAAGTGCTAAAAGTTTATCAAAAGCATCTAAAGTGCGACTTGATAAACTGCCTGTTTTAAAAGCAATACTGGCAAAACTTCTGTGCATGCCTTGGTGTTTGATGGCTAGTTCTAAGTCATCAATAATCAGCTTCATTAAAAAGAAATTTTTAGGATTGTCATCTCTAGATAATCCAGCATCGTTTGCTATAGCACGAACAAGCCCCCAAGTATTTGTTACTGATTCATTAAACACATTATATTTTTCAACTATTCCCATTCTGGCCGCGTCTTTAGCACGGTCAACCTGGATTTCATTGGTTAAGGTTTTGATTAAAGATAAAGTGCTTTTTTGGCTATTACTGAATGCGCTTTTTTCAATTGTTTTGAGTAATTGAAGGTAGTCTGACTCTACTTTTTGGATGCGTGCAGTGAGGTTCGCATCGACATTTGAATTGTCACCACGAATAAGCGTTAAATCGCGGTGTTCAGAGGCTAAATTTATTAAAGACAACGTATCACGTAATTGTGTTAAACCGTTTAACTCTTTTTGAGTAACTTGTTCAGCTTCATGAAGCGTTTTTAACTGCATATAAGAGAGGGCGAATAAGGGCACTAAGCATATCAAACTGATTAAGATAAATTTTTGTAGGTACGTTAACCTATTCATTAAATTGGTGGCAGGGCGTAAAATGATGTTCATTTATTTACTCTCTTGAATGCTTAAGATAAGCCATCTTAGAATTATATTTAGAGAATATCTATATATAATATTAGGTTAACCAGTTTTTGTTAAAGAATACACCAATATAAAATACTATATACTGCTCAGTGATATTAAACCTTAGCCAAATTAGTGTAAAATCACGCTAGTTTTATTCTTAAGTTTTTAATCGTGATTTATAAAGAGGTTTAATTCATGCGTTTAATTGTAGCTATAAGCGGCTCTAGTGGTGTGATCTATGGAATTCGTTTATTGGAAATGTTAAAAGAAATTGAAAGTGTTGAAACCCATTTAGTCATGAGTTCATATGCTCGATTGAATATAAGTATTGAAACTGATTATTCACCTCAATACGTTGAAGAGCTTGCTGATGTTGTTCATAGCAATAAAGATCAATCGGCTAATATATCGAGTGGTTCGTTTAAAGCCGATGGAATGATTGTCGCACCCTGCTCAATGAAAACACTTTCTGCGATTGTTAACTCTTATGCCGATAGTTTAATAGTACGAGCAGCGGATGTAACGCTTAAAGAACGACGTACATTAGTTTTGATGCCAAGAGAAGTGCCATTACATACGGGGCATTGCAAATTATTATATGAAGCCTCTCAACTGGGTGCTATTATAGCGCCGCCAATGCCTGCGTTTTATAATCAACCACAAACAATTGATGATATCATTAATCATAACGTATCAAGAGTGCTTGATTTGTTCGATATAGATACAGGAATAACAAAACGATGGGCAGGGAAGAAACCTTTATAGATTAAGCTTTAGGTATTGCTTGGTTGACATAAACATCGAAACGATTTTTTTTCATTTTTATACTTGTGCTTGGTTTTTTAATGTTTGATGAAGCAAAGCTTAGTGGTGGTGCGTAGCTAGGCCGCTTAACGACTACGCGATATTTTGCTAATGCTAATGCGGGCGCTAGCAAAGCGTCTGCATCTAGGTCTTCTCCCACTAAAAATTGAAACACGCGCATTTCTTTTTTTACTGCGGCTGATTTTTCACGGTGTGGGTACATGGGATCAAGGTAAACAACATCAACTTGCTGTGCTAAATTCAGGCTTTCAGAAGGTAAAAAATCAATTGATGAGGCATGCACTAGTTTCATTCTGTTTGCTATTTCACTTACTTCGCTATTAAGTTTGGCGCGCTCTAAACCGTCATCAAGCAAAGCGGCTACCACTGGCATACGCTCCATTAAAGTTACTTGGCAGCCTAAGCTTGCTAATACAAAAGCATCGCGGCCTAGACCTGCAGTGGCATCAAGTACATGTGGTGTAAAACTATGTTTTAAACCAATAGCTTTGGCTATTTCTTGTCCTCGGCCACCACCAAATTTTCGTCGATGAGCACTAACGCCTTCAACAAAATCAACTTTGATACCGCCTAGTTTAGGCTCGTCTAGTTTTATTAATTCTAGAACTTGTTGGTTGAATTGTAGTAAAAACGTTAAGTGTGGATATTTACTAACAGAGGCGGCATCGCCAATATAGTTAAACTGCCATTTTTTCGCTACTTTTTTAGCTGCGTCACTGTCAATACTATCAATATAGGCTACGGCTATATGATTAAAGTCAGCCATTAAGTTTGTTGCTCTAGTTGCACATAATTATCACCACTGGCAAAAGCAATTAAGCGGCTTAATTGCGTGAGACTGTAACCTGATTCTTGTTGAAGTTGGTTAAAATAAGCCTGAATGGCAGTTAAGCTTTTTTTACTTTGTAAGCCCCCGTCAATAATTTTTTGTGCTCTGAGGTAGCCTTCAACGTCTGAGCTTAAAATAAACGTGTCTTTGCCTAGTAAACGCAAAGCATAGGGGCCTGTGTTACCACCAAGGCGTTGACCATGCTTTTTAAGATGCGCCCACAAACCAATAATATCGCTAGACGGCCAGTTA
>JADGDH010000056.1:0-8528 GCA_016745015.1 Colwellia sp. | reverse complement strand
AGTAAACGCAAAGCATAGGGGCCTGTGTTACCACCAAGGCGTTGACCATGCTTTTTAAGATGCGCCCACAAACCAATAATATCGCTAGACGGCCAGTTAGCGATAAACTCAGCAAAACTATGGCCATTTTGTTGCTCTTCAAAGATCATTTGTGCATTGGCTTTTATTGTTTTTACTTTGTTGTAGTTGCGAATAATTTTAGGATCAGCGGCTTTTCGCTCCAGCATTTCCTCTGGCATCATTAATACTTTCTCAATATTAAAATTAAAAAAGCTTTCTTCAAAATCAGACCATTTATTTTCCACAACACGCCATACGAAGCCTGATTTGAAAACTTGTTTGGTAAAGGCTGATAAAATTCGATCATCACTTAAATCAGCAACACTTTGTTGGGCAGCGCTATCGGTAAGTAATTTCTTACCAATGATTTTTTGCCCCAACAGCAACTCTAAAGCCTGTTTACCGCCCTTTCTTGTGGCGGCACGTTGGTATAAATGACTAAACTTTTCTGTAGTGATAGTTGCTGTGCTTGCCTTTGCAATAATTGTCATCGCGCTATGCTTCAATGCCACTATGGCGTAGTAAAGCTTCTATCTCAGGCGCTCTACCTCTAAAGTTCTCAAATAATTCACTAGGCTCTTTGCTGCCGCCTTTTTCTAAAATATTCGTTAAGAATGATTGCCCAGTAGCCTCATCAAAAATACCTTGTTGTTCAAATAAACTAAAAGCGTCAGCAGACAATACTTCAGCCCATTTGTAGCTGTAATAACCTGCAGCATAACCGCCTCCAAATATATGGCTAAAACCATGCTGAAAGCGATTGAAATCAGATGCTTTAACTACTGCATACTTTGAGCGCACTTGGTTTAAGGTTTGTTGTATATAAGAATTGTTATTTTCAGCTTCAGGGTTATAGTCGGCATGCATGGTAAAATCAAAAATACTGAATTCTAATTGACGTAACATTTGCATGGCAGACTGAAAATTCTTAGCCGCAAGCATTTTATCAAGCATCTCTTGTGGTAATGACTCACCTGTTTCAAAATGACCAGAGATAAAAGCTAGTGCTTCAGGCTGCCAACACCAGTTTTCTAAAAATTGGCTTGGTAACTCTACTGCATCCCAAGGTACGCCGTTAATACCTGATACAGCGCTAGCATTAATTTGCGTTAGCATATGGTGCAAACCATGACCAAATTCATGGAAAAGCGTTACCACTTCATCATGAGTAAAGAGTGCGGGAGTATCACCAACAGGACTATTAAAATTACAGGTAAGGTAAGCCACAGGGTATTGGATTACGCCGTTGGCTAGTTGGTGACGTCCTACACATTCATCCATCCAAGCGCCACCTCGTTTTTTTGCGCGAGCATATAAATCTAAATAAAAGCTGCCGCGAAGTTCACCATTAGCACAAAAAACATCATAAAAAGTAACATCTTTATGCCAAACATCAACGTTAGTGCGTTCTTTAATATTAAGACCAAATAACTTATGTACTACTTCGAATAACCCATTGATAACTCGACCTTTAGGAAAATAAGGGCGCAATTCTTCGTCAGAAATGGCATAACGACTATGTTTAAGTTTTTCGCTATAATAAGCAAGATCCCAAGCTTGCAATTCTTCATTAGCAAAGGTTTGTGAATACTCACTTTTAGCAAAGCCCTTTAATTCTTTAATATCTTGTTCGCCTTGGTGCTTAGATTTTATAGCAAGATCTTGTAGAAAACTCATTACTTCATCAGTAGTATTGGCCATTTTTGTTGCTAATGATTTTTCACCATAGTTACTAAAACCAAGTAAATTCGCAAGTTCATGGCGTAAAGCTAAGGTTTCATTCATGATCGTACTATTATCAAATTCTCCAGCGTTAGGCCCTTGATCAGAAGCGCGGGTAACAAAGGCGTTATACATCTTTTTACGTAAATCACGGTTGTCGCAGTAGGTCATTATTGGAAGGTAACTTGGAAAATCTAGGGTAAATAGGTAGCCTTGTCTTTCTTTACTTTTTGCCAACGCTTTAGCTGCGGCAAGGGCACTTTGTGGTAAGCCAGACAGTTCTTTTTTATCAGTGATATTGACGGTAAATGCATGGGTAGCATCTAAAACATTATTACTATAATTTGACCCTAAGTCTGAAAGACGACTAACAATTTCACCATAGCGCTTTTTATCATTATTATTTAAAGCAATGCCTGATAATTTAAAATCACGTAGTGCGTTGGTAATAACTTTTTGTTGCGCGGTATCTAATTTGTCAAATAGTTCGCTGTCTTTTAGGCTTTTATAGGCTTGATATAAACCTTGGTGTTGACCAACAAAGGTGCCATATTCTGATAATAGTGGTAAGCAAGACTCATAAGCATTACGCAGTTCATCACTACTAACGACTGAATTCATGTGGGAAACCGGAGACCATAATTTAGATAAAACATCATCAACTGCATCTATTGGTTGTACTAAGCTTTCCCAAGTAAACGGCGTATTGTGAGCTAAAACATCACTAATGATTTTTTTACAATCAGATATGGCTTGTTCTACCGCAGGCTTTACATGTTCAGGTTTTATTTTTGAGAATACGGGTAAATCCATATTCTTCACGGTTTGTGGTAATAATGGGTTAGTCATAATAGGTATAAAAGTAATGAACGATAGTGTAGATGTAATGTCTTTGAAGTAATTATTCAAGGGGATATGCACAGCTAAGTAAAAAACTTTGTAAGTTCATATTTTGCTTATTTGCAGAGATGTTATACTTAGCCTATATTTTAATGAATACTTCATTAGTATTTATTAGTATTTTATAGTATTAAAAATGTATAAAGGTGATAGCTATTTGAAGCGTATGTTTTTTTGGAAAAGGTTCCAATTTTTTGTTGTTGTGTTATTTAGTCTTAACTTACAGGCTGAAGATCATAATAGTGCCAAAAATAATAGTAGTGTTAAAAATTTATATTTAGAGAGGCTCTCAATTAAAGAAGGGGTATCTCAAGGCACAATCAATGATATTTTAACTGGTCATAATGGTTTTATTTGGCTTGCTACTGATAACGGCCTTAATATTTATGATGGTTATACAATAAAACAACTGCCAGGACCAAATAATAGCTTCATTAATTCAACTATTTATTCAGTAACACAAGACAGCCAAGGTGGAGTTTGGATTAATGTTGATGAAGGGTTATATCGATTTCTGCCAGAAAACAACCAATACCAACTAGTTCTCTCAGATAATACTGAACATTATGTTACGGACGTTATAGAGGGAAAAAATGATAAAAATGATATTGGTTATTGGGTTGCCACTACAAAAACCGTAGGGTTCTATTTACCAGACCAGAATAAATTTCATGTAAAGCTAGATTTGTCAAAAGAGTTGCTAGATAAAAATGTTATCTATCAAATAAAACACCACAAAAAATTATTATATATCGCTACACGTGCTGGTATATATGTTTATAGTATTAATACAGGTAAATTGAGAAAACTCCCTAGCTTAGCAAAAATAAATACACAAAATACCTTTAACTTATTTGAAGCAAGCAAGAGTTATGCTTTATATATTGATGATAAAAGCAACTTATACGTAGGAACAAATGACGGTGTTTTTAGTGTTAACATTAATAATATTGAGCAATATATAGAAGAGGAAGGGCTATTATCCAACTATAAACAAATAATTAAAGAAGCCTCTGTTTGGGAATTTATGTATGAGGATAAACAGCTGTATATTGCTAGCAATCAAGGTTTGCACAAAATTGATGTTACGACGGGACAAGCTGTATTTTTATTTGGTTTCAGTGATTTTTTTGATAATATTTCTAATAACAATATTATATCTTTGGCACGAGATAATAGAGGGATATTTTGGTTAGGATCAGAAGCGACAGGTGTTTATTTGTGGGATCCAAGTCGTGATATCGTTAGTAATTATCGTTATAAAAAAAACACTCAAAATAGTTTAAGCCACAATGAAGTGTGGGTTTTACAACACTATAATGGCGATGAAAAAGATGGTGATGATAAAAAATTCTGGGTAGGAACTACTCAAGGATTAAATTTGATTGATCAGGGTAGTGGTACTGTTGAAAAGCATATGTTGACTGGTAATGTGAAAGGTCAATTTAGTGAAAGCCATATTTTCAGTATTTTTAATTACCGTGAAAACACCTTGATAATGTCAACATCAAAAGGGGTTTTACAGTATGATATTCAATTAAAACAAACGTCTAAGCTACCTTTTAGTGGCTTAGTTGCAGAGGTTTTAGCTAAAGATCACTATTCAGTATATATGCAAGACAAGCGTTATCTTTGGTTGGTTTATGAGGAACAAGCATCTTGGGTTGACTTACAAACAGGTGAATTTGATGATTTATCTGATATTGATTCCGTAGTGCCATTGAGTAAAATTTATAGCTTTCTCGGACTACTTCCTAATAGCCAAACTATGCTGTTTAGCACTAATGATAGTTTGTGGGGATATGATTTAGACACAAAAGCAGTAAAGTTACTCTATCAGCATCCTGATATTGCTGACAGTAAATTGGGTTCGTTTGATAATTGGGTTATTGATGAAAATAATATATTTTGGTTAAGTTATCCTACTGAAGGCTTAATAGGCTTAGAATTTCCTTCTTTTAAAGCAAAATACTTTTATCACAGCAATAACACTATTATTGATAATAATGTGTATAGCTTAGCAGTAGATAATGAAGGAGATGTTTGGTTTTCTACTCACAAAGGCCTCTTTGTACTTAATAGTGATACTCAATATATCCGTCACTTCTCTGTTGCTGATGGTTTGCCAGCTATGGAGTTTAATTCAGGAGCAAAACTTAAATTAGCTAGTGGGCAGTTAGCTTATGGCTCTATGGAAGGCGTTAGTGTTTTTGACCCAGTAAAATTGAAAAGCAAAGATCCTAAAAGTGATGTACAAGTTTACATTACAGGTGTTGAGGTTATTTCACGAAATTTAAATTTACCGTTATTGATCAACCAGGAAGACGAAGTGCAATTGCAGTACGACGATGTTGGTATTCAATTTGACTTTTCTACACTCTCTTATGCGGATAATCAAGATGTTATTTTTGAATATCAATTAATAGGGAATAGCAATGTAACCTACCCCACTACTGCCAGTAATAAGATTTCCTTTCCTAGCTTACCTTCTGGTCAACACATCTTATCTGTTCGTGTAATTTTACCTGCTTCAGGAGAGTATTCATCAGAAAAAAAAGTCAAAATTAGGGTAAGTTACGCGCCATGGAAATCACCTGTAGCCTACTTTTTTTATATGTTAATGGTATTTGTTTTAGTTGTTTTATGGTTGCTGAGGCGTGATAAGCAAAAACAAAAGTTACTGGCTGCTCATGAAGAGGTTAAGTTCAGAGAGAACCGTTTGCAACTTGCATTAATAGGTAGCAACAGTGATGTGTGGGACTGGCAAGCTAAAAATAACTTAATGTTTGGTAGGCGAATTTATCAAGACTTAGCTTATGTTGATTTAGCAACATCATATACCTTTGAACAACATATTGAATTAATTCATCCTGATGATAAAGAGAGCTTTTTAGCTGATTGGTGTTTGTTTGTTGAGAATAATGATCTTGATGAAACTTTTTCATGCACATATAGGCTAAAACATGCTGATGGGCATTGGTTGTGGTACAAAGATCTAGGCAAAATAGTTACGGTAGATTATCAGAATAAGCCAAGTAGAATTACTGGATCCTATACTGATATTACTAAAACTCGCGCAGCAGACCTACGCAGTCAATACTATGGTGAGGCATTTAAACAAACGAATGATTGGGTACTTATTATTAATGATGATTTTACTCAAGTTACTGCGAATCAATCTTTGCGGCATGTTTTTGGTTTACCCGAGGAGGTTTTTAATTTTAGCGACAATTTTATGGGGTTGAGTAAAGAACGATGGCAATTCTTTTTACGCCTATTTCCTTCTTTAGATGAAGGAGAGCACTGGCGAGGAGAAGAGTTAGTTGTTACCGACTCTGGAGAAGAGTTTCATGTTGTTGTTAATATTAATGTTGGTAAAAATAAGGCCACTAATAGTTTGCATTATGTTTGCGTGTTTACTGATATTAGTGCACAAAAATCAGCAGAAAAAGAGCTTCGTTATTTAGCTAGCTATGATCACCTTACAGGGTTACCAAACCGCAGTTTGCTGTTAGATCGTATTAAACATGCTATGGAATCTTCCCAAAGACAAAAAAAGCCTATTGCATTGCTTTTTATTGATCTAGATAAATTCAAACAGGTTAATGACTCATTGGGTCATGATTGTGGAGACTTATTGTTAGTAGAAATTGCTCGTCGTTTATCTGAACTATTAAGGATTGATGATACGGTAGCGCGCATTGGTGGAGATGAATTTGTAGTATTGTTGGAATCATTTCGTAATTCATCCCAGTTAGGAAAAATAGCACAAATAGGAAAAGTAGCACAAAAAATTATCGCTGCAGTAGAGCAACCAGTACTATTGAAAAAAAATGAAGTAAGTATTGGCGCGAGTATTGGTATAGCCTTATATCCAGATAATGCTGACAATTCAAGTGTATTATTACGACATGCTGATGTTGCCATGTACCATGCGAAACAATTAGGTAGGAATACTTTTCAATTTTTCACCCCACGAATGAATGCAGAAGTTGCTGGGCGACTAACGAAAGAGTCTAATGTTAAGCAGGCATATAGTAATGATGAGTTTTTTAATCATTATCAACCGATTGTGGATGCTTTAACAGGCAAAGCGGTTGGCTTTGAGCTGTTAATGCGGTGGCAAAGTAAGCAAGGAATAATCTCTCCTGCGGGCTTTATTGATACAGCCGAAGAGTTAGGGATAATTATACCAATGACAGAGGCTGCGTTGGAGCGTGGTTTAGTTGATTTGAAAAAGTGGCATAGTTTGCGCTCAGATTTGTATTTGTCAGTTAATTTATCACCATTGCATTTTGCCAAGGAAAGTTTAGTTCCTTATATTGTTAAGTTGCTAAAACAGCATGACTTACCCGCACGTGTACTGAAAATAGAAGTAACAGAAAGCGCATTATTATCAGAGCCAGATAAAGCAATAAGAACCATGAATGCACTATCAAAGTTAGGGGTTATTTTAGCACTTGATGACTTTGGCACTGGCTTTTCTTCACTTTCTTATTTGAAACGACTACCTCTTGATATTATTAAAATTGATCGTAGTTTCGTTTCAGGTATAGGTATTGAAAAAACCGATGAAGCTATTGTTGATGCGACCATTGTTTTAGCAAAACGGTTAAATATGCATTGTATTGCTGAAGGAGTAGAAACAAAGGAGCAACTTAAATATCTTGCTAACCGCCAATGTCACTATATTCAAGGTTATTTATATAGTAAGCCAGTAGATGCAAAAACCATCAGTAACTATTTAGATGAAAATACGGTTGAGGTAAAAGCGACCTAGTTTTCAGTAAACTTAAACAACATATTGAATAACTTTATTTTGCTCTCATATATAGCAATATAAAACACTTTTTGGAATAAATTATGACTCAACATTTTGATTACTTAGCAGTAGGCGCTGGCAGTGGCGGTATTGCCTCTGCTAATAGAGCAGCAAAACTTGGTAAAAAAGCAGCTGTTATTGAAGCTAAATATTTAGGCGGAACATGCGTTAATGTTGGTTGTGTACCGAAAAAAGCGATGTGGTATGCAGGGCAAATTAGTGATGCGTTAAAGTATGCCCAAGACTATGGTTTTAATTTAGGTGAATTTAAACTAGAGCATAATGGTTTTGATTGGGCTCGTTTAATTAAGAACAGAGAAGCCTATATTGAACGCATTCATGCAGCTTATCAGCGTGGTTTTGATGCAAATGATGTTATTGTTATTCAAGGTTTTGCTAAGTTTGTAGACAAAAATACCGTAGAAGTTGATGGCACTTTGTATACAGCAGATCACATTACTATTGCTACGGGTGGGCGACCGTCAATTCCTGATATTGAAGGGGCTGAATACGGTATAGATTCTGACGGTTTTTTTGCACTAGATAAGCAACCTAAATCTGTAGCAGTTGTTGGTGCTGGTTATATTGCTGTTGAACTAGCTGGCGTTTTTCATGGTTTAGGTACTCAAACAGATTTATTAGTGCGTAAAGAAAAACCACTACGCACCTTTGATGAAATGTTATCAACAACGCTTGTGGAGCAAATGGCTAAGCATGGACCTACATTGCATAACCATAGCACGCCAGAACGCATAGAAAAATTAGCTGATGGGCATTTGATGGTGCACCTTACCAATGGGCAATCTATTGGCCCTGTTGAAAAGCTAGTTTGGGCAATTGGCCGAGAGCCAGCCACTGATAATATTAATTTAGAGCTTGCGGGTGTCGAACTAGATGAACGTGGTTTCATTACTACTGACAAATATCAAAATACCAATGTTGAAGGTATATATGCTGTTGGCGATAACACAGGACGAGCGCAATTAACCCCTGTTGCTGTGGCCGCAGGCCGTCGCTTATGTGA
>JADGDH010000055.1:14207-16769 GCA_016745015.1 Colwellia sp. | reverse complement strand
AGAGGCTGTTAATTATAAAGATACCAATTATAGACCTGGCTTGGGCTATAGGGAGTTAAATTAAGTTAACTCCCGTTATCTACAGATAAGTCTCGATTCAAAATATTAGCTTTCAGGGTAAAAATATCACTGAACGATAATAGCTAAAATTTAAAGGGGTAGTGTCTATGGCTAAATTTGAAACTGTAAAAGGACAGATAAGTCACAAACAAGATATGCAAAATATATCAGGGCGTGTTCATAAAGGAACAGGGCATGTTAGAACAAAACATAGAACTGTATTCAATATTGATGGACAAACTGCGGAGTTAAATGGCACAGGAGGAATGTACTTTTCAGAGGGGGATGACATTTTAGCTGTTGGTGAAATGTCGAGTGATGGCGTCTTCCATGTTATGGGTTATAAGAATATTTCTAGTGGTGTTATCAAAAAAGGCTCAACCATTATTCCATTAATATTAGGGATAAGTTGCATTTTTTTTGGTGTGTGGACTTATTTTTTTATCATTACGCCAATTTTATTTATTCCGCTGGGATTAATGTCTATTTGGGGAAGTTATAAAGGCACACAGGCAAATAAATTACTTACCTCGATAGTGTAAAACTAAGAAAGTATGAATGTTAAAATAAGCAAAGGAGAAGTTAGTATGAAAAACATTACATTAATAATAACGGTGATTATGACAATGTTATTGACTGCATGTGGTAGTCAAGAGCCTTCAGAAAAAGATATTTCTGAAGCGATTCAGAAACAAACGAAAGCCCAGTTAGAGGGATCAACTGGCATCTTTAAGGAAGAAGATATTACTATTAGACATATTAAAAAAATTGCTTGTAGTGAGGCTGAAGGAAAAAGTGGTTATCTTTGTGATGTCGATATAGATTTAGATATTAAATTACCTTTTGTCGGTGTACAAAAACAAACGGGTATTCAGTCATTTCGTTTTATTAAAAATGATGATGGCTGGAATGTTGTTCGGTAATCGTTAAGTTGAATGTGAAGGTCTAACTAGCCAAAGAGACGGTATTGTCAGAAGGGCTTTCTAATCTTGGTATTGAAATAGAATGATTGCCAGTTAGCTTCAACCTACTTTATTGAAAGCTTAAGTTTAGTTTTGATTGAACGCCAGACTGTCATTGGTTTTGTTGGTGCTTTTGCTAATACTTGCTCAAAGTCTTGCGGAGTCAACTCAACTTCACCGCCATGAGCAAGAATGATACTTTTTGCATTTAACTTAGCTATTTTCTTCAATGAACTACGATAACGTTCTGGATAGAAAATAGGAAAGGGTGGGAAAAAGCCCTTTTTTGTTGTAACAATTAAATCGGCAATATAAATTTTATTACTAGGTAAATGGTGTAATGATAGATCTCTGTCAGTGTGACCTTGAGTTTCTATTGCTTGCCAATCATCAAATCCTGGTAAGTTTTCATTATTATTAAGCTTGTAGTCTGGTGATAATTTACTTGAATACCATAACCAACGTTGAGGTTGGTTTTTCCTACTTGCTACCCAGCGTGTTAACAGTAGGTCAGTAAGATGCATTAATTTACCACCAAAGCCGCTATACCAATCACCTTTCACATTAGCACTAGCAATTTTGCATCCTGTTATTTTTCTTAGTTTATGAGCGGCACCTGCGTGATCGGGATGCATATGCGTCACAACAATCAAATGCAAATCAGTTAATGGTCTTTGCAAAGTGTCCGTTATAAAGTGCTTGATAAGCGAAACATCAGCGCGGCAACAACCGTCAAGCAGTAATAACTTATCTGTATACTCAGCAAGTAAAATAGTTTGGATATAGCCGTCAAGCTTATGAAGTTTTATCATTATTGTTTATTTCCAGTTCATTGCTGTTTATGCTTTTTGATGCTCATGTTCGTTGATGCTCATGTTCGCTGATAAAGGCGATAGGCAACTTGCCCAGCAATTTTTTCTTTTAACAACAGCCAATTACTAGGTAATAATTGTTCACCTTCTGCTTCCATTTCTACATAAATTAGCGCTTGTTCAGCTAACCAACTATTCTCTAATAGTTCGCAGGTTTGTGAAATTAAATTTTGTCTAAAAGGGGGGTCAATAAATACTAAATTAAATTTATTAAGTGTTGGTGCCTTAAGAAAATTCAACGCATTACCATTATTTACAACAATATTGTCAGACTTCAGCAGTTGTTTGTTAGCTAATAATTGTTTGGCAGCCGCTTTGTTAAGCTCAATTAAAGTAACTTTTGCAGCACCACGAGAAAGTGCTTCAAAGCCTAAACTGCCAGCACCAGCAAAACAATCTAAACAATTAGCACCGTGTATATAAGGCATTAGCCAATTAAATAGCGTCTCTTTCACGCGATCTGTGGTTGGCCTTAAACCATCAGCCATTAACACAGGTAGTTTTCGCCCTCTATATTTACCTGCAATAATACGAATGTTGCCTGATGAAGCCTTTTTGTTTTGTTGTTTTCGACCTTGATTCATATCACTGACAGTTATCATTATTAATGCTAATATAGCGGCAATTTTACACCATAATGATATTCAAGCGAACTGAAACCTTTAGTT
>JADGDH010000055.1:0-14107 GCA_016745015.1 Colwellia sp. | reverse complement strand
GCCAGAGCCAGAGCCAGAGCCAGAGCCAGAGCCAGAGCCAGAGCCAGAGCCGCTTACTCCTAAAAAAATAGAGCCAGAAGAGCTAACAACAGATGAAACTGTTGAGCCAGACGAATCTGTAGTAACAGAGACTCCTCAAGAAGCGAAGCTTGGTTTTTTTGCTCGTCTAAAAAAAGGCTTAAGCAAAACACGTCATAGTTTAGGAGGCGGTTTATCTGACTTATTCCGAGGTAAACAAATTGATGATGATTTGTTTGAAGAGCTAGAAACACACTTATTGATGGCGGATGTTGGTGTTGAAACCACCATGAAAATTATTGACTCATTAACGCAAAGCGCTAGCCGTAAGCAGTTAAAAGACGCCGAAGCATTATATGAATTATTAAAAATAGAGTTGAAAAAGATTATTGAAAAAGCTAGCCAGCCGTTAGAGATCCCTGAAAATGATGGACCTTTTGTTATGTTGATGGTTGGTGTTAACGGCGTAGGTAAAACAACTACTATTGGTAAGCTAGCTAAACAATTTCAAGCACAGGGTAAATCAGTAATGTTAGCCGCAGGTGATACTTTTAGAGCAGCAGCGGTAGAACAATTGCAAGTATGGGGTGAGCGTAATGATATTCCTGTCATTGCCCAACATACAGGTGCGGATAGTGCTTCCGTTATTTTTGATGCAATAAGTGCCGCTAAAGCGCGTAATGTTGATATTATTATTGCCGACACTGCAGGCCGATTACAAAATAAAGCGCACTTAATGGAAGAGTTGAAAAAAGTGGTGCGAGTAATGAAAAAACTCGACGTGAACGCACCTCATGAAGTAATGTTAACCCTTGATGCAGGCACAGGGCAAAATGCGTTAAGCCAAACCAAATTATTTGATGAAGCGGTAGGTTTAACGGGGCTAACGCTTACTAAATTAGACGGTACAGCCAAGGGTGGTGTCGTCTTTGCTGTTGCTGACAAGTATAATATTCCTATTCGCTATTTAGGCGTTGGTGAAGGTATTGATGATCTTCGCCCATTTAATGGTGATGATTTTATTGATGCTTTGTTTGTTAAAGAGTAATAAACTGAATAAAATAAGTTTAAAAAAAATAACGTGCCTATGCACTTGAACCAAGAAATAAGCATAAAAGCTTTATTTCTCCTGTAGGTCGGCATTTATGCCGTCAACTTGACGGGCTAAAGCCCAGCCTACATTGTGACCTGAATTACCTGTATAGGCATGAAAAACAATAATTATGATCAGCTTTCACAATGTTAACAAAACTTACCCCGGTGGCTTTCTTGCTTTAAAACAAGTTAACTTCTCTTTAGAAGCAGGTGAAATGGCCTTTTTAACAGGTCATTCAGGAGCAGGTAAAAGTACATTATTGAAACTTATTTCTATGATGGAAAAACCAAGCTCTGGTAGTATTTTAGTTAATAATACTGAGCTTGCTAGTATTGCGTATAAACAAATTCCTTATGTACGCCGTGGTATTGGTATGATCTTTCAAAGTCATAATCTACTTAAAGACCGTACTATTTTTGATAATGTTGCTTTACCGTTAATTATTGAAGGGGTGAGCCACAGGGAAATTAAAAAACGTGTTGAAACTGCGTTAGACAAAGTACACTTAAGCGCAAAATTAAAATGTTTCCCTCATATGCTTTCTGGCGGCGAACAACAAAGAGTGGGTATTGCCCGCGCCATCGTTAACAAACCCCCTATTTTACTTGCCGATGAACCTACAGGTAATTTAGACCCTAAACTATCCCTTGACATCATTCGCCTTTTTGAAGAATTTAATGCAGCAGGTGTTACCGTGCTTATTGCCACCCATGATCTTGGTTTAATTGCGCGTATGAGGTATCGCACCTTAACGTTAAAAGAAGGCACTATGATCAACGACGGTATTGTTGACGGCTTGCAAGCAAAAGGAATGATCAATGAGTCGTAACTTACACTCAAGTGGCTTAAATCAGCGCAATACGCTGTTAAGACGTTTATTAACCTTACCTATTCGTCACTTGCAGCAAGCGGTTGGAAGTTTAGGTGATTTATGGCGGACACCTTTTACATCGATAATGACAGTGTTTGTGTTAGGTATTAGTTTGGCTTTACCTGCCACCTTGCATTTGTTTGTTAAAAACGCTGAGCAAGTTAGTGAACAATGGGACAGTGCTTCACAGATCACCTTATTTCTAAAATTATCAACTACCGATAAAAGTGCACAAAATTTAGTAAAGCGTATCAAGTTATATTCTGAAGTGAGTGAAGTTCATTATATTTCTTCAAAACAAGCACTTAAAGAGTTTAAAGTATTATCTGGCTTTGGCCAATCACTTGAATATCTTGATACAAACCCCTTGCCTGCTACTATTTTAGTTACCCCTACTATGCGTGCTAGCCAAGCAAGTGCGGCTAATGAACTATTGGCGAAACTAAAGCAAGAACGTGAAGTTGAGCAAGGTAAACTTGATTTAGAGTGGCTAACACGCTTAGAGGCCATGGCACAGCTAATAGAAGACATTGTAATTGGTGTTGCGCTGCTCTTGTGTATGTCTGTCGTACTTATTGTGGGTAACACCATTCGCTTAGCTATTTTGAATCAAAAAGAGGCTATTGCTGTTATGAAGCTTGTTGGCGCCACAGACAGCTTTATTCAAAGACCATTTTTGTATAGTGGTGTTTGGTATGGTGTTTTTGGTGGTTTATTATCTTGGCTAGCGGTTAGCATACTTGCTCAGTATTTAACGGGGGCCATTAGTAAGTTAACTGATTTATACCAAAGTAACTTTCAATTACAGGGTTTAGTTTTTAATGAGGTGTTAATGTTAATCTCTTTTGCTGTAATTTTGGGTTTAGTCGGTAGTTATATCTCTGTACGTAAGCACATACGAGCTATTGAGCCTAATGCTGAGTAAACAACCCCTGTAGCCTATCTTATTGTTCTTCAATAATAAAAAATATCGATAACATTCTTTAACAAATATTTCATCAAATAAATGAAAGATCATCTTGTTTTGGCCTTTCTATTAAGATAATGTTTGTCTTCGCTCAGTTTCACCTGTAAGGCATTTATAGTTAACAAGCCTGATTTATGTTATAATTGAGAGTGAAGGGAAGTTATATTTTAGTGAAAAATAGAGGTTATTTATATGAGTAATACAATGCAGCTTACATTACCACGTAGTGGCAGTATTGAATCCTACATGCAATCAGCGTATAGCATTCCAATGCTTACTGCTGAAGAAGAGAATGATCTCGCAACTCGCCTCTATAATGATAATGACTTACAAGCAGCTCAAAAACTGATTATGTCGCATTTACGTTTTGTTATTCATGTAGCAAAAGGTTATTCAGGCTATGGTTTAGCACACGCTGATTTAGTACAAGAAGGCAATGTGGGCTTAATGAAAGCTGTAAAACGTTTTAACCCAGAAGTGGGCGTGCGTTTGGTTTCATTTGCAGTGCATTGGATCAAAGCTGAAATTCATGAGTACGTTCTGAAAAATTGGCGTATTGTTAAAGTGGCGACTACTAAAGCTCAGCGTAAATTGTTCTTTAACCTACGTAAAAATAAAAAGCGTTTAGGTTGGTTTAGTAATGATGAAGTAAATACGGTTGCAGAAACATTAGGTGTAAGTACCAAAGATGTGTTGGAAATGGAAAATCGCATGAGCAGCCATGACCAAGCATTTGAATTGTCGTCTGATGATGATGACAACGCCAGTGCAGGTAATTTTTCTCCAGCCATGTACCTTGAAGATAAACAATCTGACTTAGCAGTTGAAGTAGAAAATACTAACTGGGAAAATCATGCGAATAGTCGTTTATCAACGGCGTTAGTTGCATTAGATGAGCGTAGCCAAGATATTATTAAAACGCGTTGGTTGGCAGAAGATAAAACAACACTACAAGATTTAGCAAATAAATATCAAATTTCAGCAGAGCGTGTGCGTCAGTTAGAGAAAAATGCTTTGAATAAATTGAAAAATACGATGGTTTTGTAAGGCTTGTTCAATAAATAAAACTTGTAAGATTATCTAATTATTTTAAAAACCAGCTGAGGCTGGTTTTTTTGCACATGAATTTATTGTATTAGTATAAGCGCTACTCTTAATCTTTTTTGTTAATCGTTACTTCAATGTTTTTACTGTCTCCAGCAAACCATTTTTGAACATAAATGTTACCGATAACAGGCGGCATCCCATCTTCAGGCACTTCTTTATATCGAATACTATTTTTGTTTTGCTTTTCAAATTCAAATTTAATTTTTTTATCAGACATTAATATCACCTTGATAATTTATCGAATCATGTATTTTTTTCGGTATTTAGCGGGGCTTAAGCCAAACCTTTTACGAAATGAACGTTCAAATGAAGAACGTTCAGAATAACCAATATATTGAGCAAAATCTTCAATTTTCATGGTGGTTGTTGAAAGCGCTTTAATGTATATACCTTCAAGTATTTCGTTCTGAATTCCTTTAAAGCTTTGTTGTTCAGCTTTTAATTTTCGCCTAAAAGTGGTTTGGCTCATACCAAAAGCTTCAGCGGCCGTTTCAAGGGTCTGCATAGCTGGTTTTTCAACACTCAAAATAAATTTTTTAACCCTTTCTGTCAGTGATAAACCTTGGTCGAACGTCGAAAGCAACTCACTTACCTGATGTTTAAGGTTTTGACTGTATTTTTTATCAAATGCTTTGTTTTTTACATTTACTTGCTTTATTGCAAAGGATGCTATCATTGGGCCATCATGAAATACGATATTTGCATTGGTTAATATTTTTGCATTATTATTATCAAAACATTCTCGACTATTGGGTATGTAAATAGTTTCGTAATCAAATTCGGGACCAGCTAATTCTTTTAATATATAAAGAGTTAGGCATAAGGCAGTATCAGCTTTTAAAAATGAAGCAGCGGACTCGGCTACAAGCTCTTGTGGCTCTATTATTATATTTTGATTTAATTTATAGCTACGTAAAGAATAACTACCCTCTAAAAATACGCCAATAAGTCGACTTATTTCTGGAAGACAAGTTTTAATATCAGGTAAAGATATTAAATAAACATGTAATGGACCTCGGTTAAATAATTGATTAATTCTTAAATTCTTACAGATTCTCCAAATAATCATATGTTCATTAAGATCAACAACAAGTTGATAAATAATAAGCTCAAATGATACAGAGTCCATGTGATATGAAGCAATATCTTCAAAGCATTTATCAATGACTAACCGCTGTTGAATTGGTATTTCTTTAACAGTTAAATTTTCAATAAATATTTCTAAGTAACTTTTCCAACCCTTTGTTAAGTGTTGTTGGTAAGCATCTATATTAGTTTTCATTAGGCACTTTTCATATTTAAGGAAGCATGAACTTTTATCTCATAAGTTATGGGCATTTATATGCTTGGCCTAAAAGAGTTACTGATGTTTGAAAGGCCATATTGGTGTGAATATGAACACTATTTGCTCCTATATTTTTTGCTTGAGACTTTAAATCATTGATAGCACCTTGCGTTAAGTTTTTATTAGAAAGAAATAAAAAATCGTACCAATGCCCTTGAGTACCTATTACTTCATCAATAAAAGTGCAGTCCCTTACCTTTTCTTCATCGGAATATAACCGAACAGTTTCATCACCAGGTTTTATTTTTTTTATTTCAAGTAAACTACATGAAGACAAAAAAAACATTAAAATAACGGGTAAAATTCTAATCATATATTTCCTTTAAAAATCAATTTGTTAAGTCGGTGCTTGTTGGTGTTTTATAAAAGTATCACCTTGATAAATACTATTAAATAAAAACAATGTAAACAACTATTTTTTAAATATTTATCGTTAAGCTCTGCCGTTTTCTATATTACCCATGCAAATTGTAATAGGCCATAACCATGCCAATGTTTGTTGTCAGTAAGGTATTCTTTATTATAAAAATTAAAACTCCAAGTAATTGCGCCACCAGAAAAATAATATGAAATCCCTGTTTCAGCACTTGCGCGCAAGGGGTTAAATTCGACTAAAGAGTTGTACGAAAGTTTGCCGTCGAAGGTTAAATCATTAAAACGATAGCCTGTCTGAATACGTGTAAAAAAGAGTAATGAGTATGGTTTTACCACAGAGACTAGATCACCCACATGACCAAAATGGTTACTTAGGCGGCCAAAAGATTGTTTAAGGTTAGCTCCCCAGCGGAAGGTAAGCCCAACATTAATGTCACTACGAAAATTTCCTAACGTATTGTGATTAAAAGCACTTATCTCCCATTGACTATTAAAAGGTGCGAAGTCTCTCAGCAATAGATAATCAACTTCATAGCCTAGCTGAATTGTCATTTTATTTTTAATTTGATACTGCCAACCCAAGGGTGTACTTGCCCCCAACAACTTATGTATTGAACCTTGAAGTTGCTCTGTACCAGAGGTGGGTCCAATAATGCCAATGGCTAACCAACTTTTTTGGGCTATATTATTACTATATAAAGCGGCATGTTGCTCAAACTCTAAAAAACCAGCATAGGGCCGATCATAAGGTTGGGCCTGTTCAATTTTTATTTCATTTGGCGTCCACATACGCTGACTTACTTTTAATCCCCACGCTTGAAAAGCATCATTTTGGGAAAAAAATAGTGGTTGTTGCCAGTTATATACATTGATGTTGGCTTCAATTTCATTAGGAATGGCTGTACTTTCCCAGCCTAAGATCATTCCGTTACTGTAATTACCATCTTCACCAAAAGTGACATCATTTTCTAATTGAAAATGTACCTGCGAGGCATTTACACCAGACACCAAGAACAAACTAAAAATAAACCATAAGCGCAGGAGCATAAGTATCCTTTGATAATCAGACTCAACATTATTGCTTTGTTAAAGTGCGTATAAAATTAAAAATCAAACTGTAAATAAACTGAATTATAATTACTACCGCCCTTTATACGTCCAAACTGAGAAGCTTTCTCAAAAATGGATGAACGATGATGAATACTGTACCCAAGCCAAGTTTCTTTTAATGCATTGACATTAAACACATCACCTAAATTGATATCTAAAGTAAAATCAATAGAGTTCATTAATTCGCTTGGGCGGTAGCCTTTTTCTTCCATTTCAATTCTTTCGATATAAGTCACATCAGAAACATAAGACAAACCTTCTGCTAACCCTATACGCCAACGTACAGGCCAAGAAATTGTGTAATATGCTTTTATTGCTAGCACATATTCTTGCTCAGAACTTTGTACTTCAGAATTCCAATGCCAAACAAAACCAGTTGTTAGATACATATCAAGGGGAAGCGAGAATAATTGGTCGGTTAATGGTAAACCATAAAATATTGAAGTCAGTTGATTGTTGTATTCATCTTTTACAGTGTCCCCCGCAAGAATATCACCAATATTTGACGGTGTAGCCCAGCCATGAGCAACTCTCAAATAACCATGATTATCTAGGTCGGCTTTTTTTTCTTTGGTAATATCATTGAAAAAAGCAAAACCAAGATAAGCTTCACTTTGCCAACGTTGCTCAACAATATCAGCATTATAAGCGTTGCTATCTAATGCTGTGGCACCTATTGAGCCTAATAAATAAAAATTGCTTGATACATGATAACGCGCTTCAAGATTTGCATTGAGCTCAATGCCTGCGCCTATGCGTTGGTCAGATAGTTCTTCTAATGCAAAGTAATGGCTATTAAAACTCGCGCTTTTATAACGGGCACTTAGTTTAGGTATAAACTCCCAACTGTTATGTTGAAAATACCAACTTTTACTCACATTACCATAAGGGTTGCCTTCAAGATCACTAAATAATTCAACATCAAGAAAGCTATTTTTTCCTGTTGTTCTTCGCAGCTGAAGACCTAAATCTATAGTGTCACCTTGAACTTGGTTTTGAAATTCAGCAGGAATATCAAAAAAACGCATTCTCGCCATAGCATTAACTTGCCAATCACTTTGTTGATATAAATGAGCCCCACCTTCAATCCCACGAATAAAAAAAGTTTCTCCTTGATAGAACATCATAGGAACAAAGCTAGTCACATTGTCTGCTTCAGTATTAAATGGGATCTCAGCATTACGCACTAATACACCTATTCCCCAAGTTTGCTCTGCAAAGACTTTCTTTTTAATATCAGTATCAAAGCCGAAGCTATAGGTTGATAGCATCATAGTTAAAACAAATATAATATTACTTAAACGCATTGGCTGATTTCCATATTTTGTCAAAATTAACACCCTAACTACAATATCATTTTATAACGTGTTATGTTTAATTTATTGTTTTACATCAAAAAAGCATTTTCTGATGTATTTTTTGGACAGAATTGTCATATTTATTGCCTTTGCAATACTCTATTATTTTTATGATACAAACTTAGTCAAAATTAGACAAGGAGAGCCTAATATGAATCGCACTATGAATAAATTAATTGTTATATGCTTATTAACATATTCTATGACACTGCAAGCCAATGAAAAAGAGTGGGATTTTAGCCTTACTCCTTATGGTTGGTTTTCAGGGTTTGAAGGTGTAGTGAATACCTTCGATAGTCGATTTCCTTCCCATGTAGATATGTCCCCAAGTGATGCGCTTAATGAAAGTGACGCATCTTTTATGCTTGTTTTTGAAGCCAAAAAAAATGGTCAAGGAATTTATACTGATTATTATTACAGTAACTCTTTTTTTGATGACGAAGTAGCTCCTATCCTTGGACTGAATATCAGGTCAAGAACAAAAACCACCATGGTCACAATTGCTTATGCGCGAGAGCTACTAAAGCGTGAAGATCTGGCTTTAGATGTAATGGTTGGCACCCGTTGGTGGCAAATTAATAGTGCAATTAGCATTTATAATTCAAATAATAATATTGCAACAAGCAGTATCGAACAATGGCTAGATCCTTATATTGGGCTTAAAGGAACAAAAATGCTTGGTCGCAGTAACTTCTTTTTAAGTGGTGGTGCTAGTGTTGGTGGTTTTGGCATGAATTCAGATCTATTTTATGATGTTAATTTAAATGTGGGTTATCAATGGAGTCCAGCTATCAGTACTTCAGTTGGTTTTCGTCAATTAGAATTAGATTATGATAAAGATAATTTTATTTATGATGTTAAACAGGCAGGGTGGCAAGTTGACTTAACGTGGTCATTTTAATGAATTATCGCATAGTTATAATAATGTTTGCGGTATTGGCCTTTATACAAAGCTTTTCTGTTTTTGCGGCAAGGGATGTAACACAAGCTCACCTAACCCCTGGTGATGGTAACTGGTCATTGGGCGTGGGGTTTAGAAATGGCACCTTTCCTTATGTTGGTAAAGATGACGTTGATGATTTATTACCGCTTATTATATACAACGGTGAAACGTTCTTTATTGATGGCACCCGCGCTGGTTTTCATCTTTATCAATCATCTGATTGGTTAATCGGTGCTTATACTTCTTACCGCTTTGCCGGTTTTAATGAAGAAGATGGTATTGAGCTTGATGGCATGGACCGAAATGATGGTGTAGATGGTCGCTTTGCAATTACTCGCCAAACTGATTATGGCAATATTACCGTAGATTATGGCCATGATATTAGTGGTGCTTCTAACGGGTGGGATGTTGACCTGCGTTGGGGAAAGCTTTTTACCAACGGAAATTACCATATTAGACCCTGGATAGGCATCACCTTTGAGGATCAAAAACTTAGCAATTACTATTTTGGTGTTAATGCTGATGAAGCTACACCAAATAGAGCGGAATATACTACCAGCAGTTCGTTGGAAATGCGTTATGGCATTGATATGAGCTATCGAATTGCTCAGCATCATTTTGTTGGCTTGAATATGCAGTACTCTGAATTAGATTCAACTAAAATCAATAGCCCTCTTGTTGCTGATAATGGCCAGTTTAGTAGTTTTGCCAGCTATCGATATGAGTTTAATGATTATCAAAATAATCCCTATGTTAATGGCAGTATTGCTAAAGATTTAACTATGGGTGAGTGGTATTGGCGAGTGGCTGCAGGTCGTCATACTGAAACAACATTTAATAAATTACTACGCTTTCAAGATATGTTTGACCCTGAAGAGCGTGGTACAGGATTAGCTAGTCTTTTTGTAGGTAAAAAAATAGCCGATAATTTTATGTGGTTACCACTTGAGGCTTATGTAACAGGTGGTTATGTCAGGCGTTTTGAAAAAGGTTTACAAAATAACTTTAATGAATATGTATTAGGGTTTAAAGCCTATTTCTCAAAATTTCCATGGTCAGATACTGTTAAAACAAGAATAGGGTTAGCTGAAGGCGTATCTTACGCAGCGAGAGTGCCTTTTGTTGAAGGAGAGCATGTTGAAGAGAAAAATAGATCTGCCTCTAAATTTCTCAATTACTTAGATTGGAGTATTGATGTCAGTATTGGTGATGTATTCAAAGTACCTAAACTAAAGGAATGTTATTTTGGTTGGTCGGTACATCATCGTTCAGGCATATTTGCGAGCTCTGATTTCTTTGGTAATGTGAATGGCGGAAGCAACGTTAATACTCTTTATGTGCAGTGCCATAATAATGTGATGGGCAGTTAATTGGTTTTTATTAAATTTGACCTTTTTAATCAAAGGGCTAGCTATTGTTTATGAAGTTAAAAGGTTACTTTTTTTTAATTTTTCTATTCTTTTATTGTTCACTTGCCCAAGCAAATGAACAAGTAGAAACTGAACGACCAAGAGCTGACCTTTTTCAAAGTAAACTTAATAACATGATGCAAGATACTGCTTCTTGGCTAGACGATATTGACGGCTCTGCTAAAGGCGGCGCCTCTGCAAAAGGGTATTTACAATTAGGGTGGCTGCCACGCACAGCAGATTTAGATGAATTTGATGCAAAATTTAAGGTTGCTTTTAATTTACCTAATGTGAATGACAAGCTTGCTTTAATTATTGATAACGATAATGAAGATGAGCTTTTACTTGATTATGAGTCAGACCCTTTTAAAGAGAATCAAGACGATGTGAATGTAGCGGTACAGTATATAAAAGAATTTAATAAAAATTATAATATAAAGACGAGATTAGGCGTTAGCCGTAAGCAATTATACTTAAGAACCGAAGCTAGCTTAAATTGGAAAAGTGAAAAGTTTAAGTTTGAGCTGCTTCCGCGAATTGATTATTTTTATAAAGATGGTTGGGGGCCAGGTTTAAAAGGCGCTGTTGCCTATTACCTAGAAGGCAGCACGGTTTCTTTTTCTGCAAGTTGGCAAAAGCTTGAAAGTGAAGCGAGATCGAGAAGAAAAGTAGGTTTATTTCATGTATTCAAGCTAGATAAAGATCAATTATTAGTCAGTGGCGTTCAATATAATAAAAGTAACAATAAAGAAGATATCTCAAATGAAACTTATTATTTATCACTGCGATATCGAAATTTACTATATAAGTCATGGATGTATTTTGAAATAGAGCCTTTTATTGAGTTTAATCAAGTCAGAGACTTCAGAAGAGAATACGGCATCGCATTAAGTTTAATCAGTTATTACGGCATATAATTTCAACTATAAAATAGAAAAATCGCAATAAAATTTGAAACAAATAGGAACTAATGGAATGAGAATATTAAATAACAAAACAAGTAAAATTAATACAGTAGCCAAAGCTATATCACTGACATTACTTTTAAGTGCATCAGCCATAGCTGAGAATACTAGTACTCAAGATCAAGATGATACTCTTGCAGACATGTCTGATCCACTTGCCGTATTTACCATGGCTGGTTTTGGTGTAACAAACAGAGGCATCAATATTAAGGTAGCAAAAAGTTACGATACAGGTGATGAAAATGAGTTGGGAATGAACCTTTTTGAACTTAAAGGAATTTATGGTGATACCTTAGGATGGGAAGATGATGCGGAAAATTCTATCGATTCATTTAGACTACGTAACCTTACTGTTAATCCAAATACTGGGCTAGGAGGACAAATAGATCTGAGCTATGGATTTAACAGTGAATCAGGTACTTTAAGTTATAGTTTACTTCAAGCACTTCCAGCATGGGGGCGGTTTAATTTTTATCCACTGGCCGGTGCGGGTGTAGCTCTAGCTAATAATATGCTTCAAGATGATGGCTCGATAGCCAGTGGTTATTCATTTCCAGGTACATTTGCGATGGTGGGGATGTACAGTAAATTTACTATTACAGACAGCATTTGGTTGAATTACAACCCAATATGGAATACCTCTTTATCGGGTTCTGACTTGTTTGTAGATTACGGCTTTGAGAATCATAGCAGCGTACTTATGCATGAATTTATTGTGTCATATCAGATAAATCCTCGCTCTAATATTCGTTATTTTGCTAACTGGTCAGAACACACTGATTTTAGCGATGGTGACCAGCGAATAGAATATAATTACCAATTTTAATACTGATATTCAGTAAATTATACCGGTAACTTAAACAAGCTTATTTTCATCTAAATAGGCTTTTTTTTAAATTGCTAAAATAAATTTATACAATGTAATCAATGATTGTTAAGAAGGAAAATAAAATGAGAATTTTCAATAAAAGTAATCGCCCTATTATCACAACAGGATTGGTGGTGGGTAGTTTATTAGCTTCTGGCTGCTCTCCCGTAGAAAAGGAAGCAGTTGTCGCTAATACAAAGGATATGATTCCCGTAACGCTAGAGAACTATAAAGTAGCAGAATCAGATTTCGCATTTGGCGGTACCGTTAAACTAGGTGGGTCAAATAAATTTGTCCACCTTCCTGTAAAGAGATTTGATTTGAACAAGCAAGTTGTTGTGCGTATGAATCAAGATACAGTATACAGTGGTGCGGTAGTTGATGCTTCCAAAGGTGTAACCCTCACGTTGCCAGAAACCGATGGTCGCTATATGTCTGCACAGATCACGCAAAATGATCACTATGTTAATGACGTTTATATTGGTGCAGGTACTTACCAAGTCAAAAGCGATACCGACAGCGATTTTGTTATGGTAAGTATTCGAACAGAAATTGATCTCACTAACCCTGAAGATGTCAAAAAAGTTGAGGCCTTGCAAAAGCAAATAAAATTAGATGTAAAAGGCGATAAAACCTTTACACAACCTAATTATAATATGGAGCAACTTGAAACGCTGAGAGTTAAACTTGCTAATGAAGCCTTAGCCTTGGATTCACTTAATAATATGCAAGGTGCTCGTGGTACCGTTGACGAACATCTTCACTTGCTTGCGACAGCTGTAGGGTGGGGATTATTACCTGATGCAAATGCCCGATATATTGGTTTTGTTCCAGAAGATACAAGTGGCGTAGGCTGCTACAGTGCGCACTACGAACTACCTCCATTTAGTGAACCCGGATTTTTCTCAATCACAATGTATGATGCTGAAGGCTGGATGTTTGATGAAAAAGCGATTTTAAATAAAAACAACATCACTTTTAATGACGATGGTAGTTTTGATGCTACCTTCGGTGAATGTGGTGAAAATGCTAAAAACAATTTGCCAATCACCGAGGGGTGGAACTTTATCATGCGCGTATACGAACCAAAACTAGAGCAACTCGAAACATATAAGCTACCTACTCCAACGAAAGTAAAATAATAATATAGGAGCGAATGCACTATTAAAAAGTGTATTCGCTATTCATACTTACTATTAATAACAATTCAAAGGAATACATATGAATACCACTAGAAAAATTTCTTCTATTGCGCTTGCTTTATTGGCCCTGATGTTTGCCTCTTGTGCATCTACGACCGATTCACAAGAAACAAAAGCGCCAAAATATGCTGCAGATGTACCTCAATATTTACTTACTCCTGATAAGGTAAAAACCGACTTACTTGGTGATCTCGAGTTTTTCGATGGCATGCCGATTGACTCTACTGTTAAAAAGACCAATGAGTTTCTTGATGTATCGCGTGGTGTTGAGGCATTTCTTAGTGGCATGCCTGCGGCTTCGATTTATGCGATGCTTGAAGGCCTGAAACAGTCAGGTTTAGAGCCTGGCGACTTGGCGGTTTGGGCAGACTTACTGGATGCACGCGGCCTATTGTTAACGGCGCAATCAACTACGCCGTATGCTTTTGCTGAGATTGATTTGAAAGATGGCCCGGTAGTGGTAGAGGTTCCGC
>JADGDH010000207.1 GCA_016745015.1 Colwellia sp. | reverse complement strand
TTTTCTATCCTTAGGGTTGAGGTGTTCTGCCTCAATTTTCTAGGGGCATTTACTATGAAAACTTCAAACTATAGGGTGTAGGCTATAGGGTAGTAGCATAAACTTTTATTTTTTATAACACCTCTATAATTATTTATTAGATTATTTTTTATTGTCATATTATTGTCATGTTTATCAATAATAATGACATTGAAATTAATAATATAAATAAAGAGAAATGAGAGAATAATATGAGAATAAGAAGACAGATATCAGCTAATTCACGTAAAAAACAACTTAAAGTACAGCATCATAAAGTAAATGCACGACGTCAGTTTTATTTTAATCAACAAGTTGTAACCCAAGAAACAGCAGTACAATCAAAATAATATTAATTACACTGATCCTTGCTCATTGCGATTAACGGGTGCCAATATTTTTTTAACGCACTCTTTCAGGCAGAATATATAAACATTTTTCTTCAAGATATAAAAACTTTTTATAGTTTAGCTATTGTCGATTATTTTTTAGATTAAAGAGCAAATACCAATTGTTATTTGCCCTGTTAATTTGCTGGTATGGTTTTATTCTGGCACACCAGATTTAGGATTAACACCGTATTCATTTGTATCATGGCTATCTTGAACTAAGAAAATAATCATGACGATTAAGCCGATAAGTGGGATAAAATAAATTAACTGCCACCAACCGGAACGGCCTGTATCATGTAACCTTCTAGCTCCAATACTAATACTTGGAACTAGAAGTGCAAGACCTACTATCATTGAGATTATATCCATACCGAGTACAGCTAAAATAACATTGATAACCATATAAATAAGTACAAACATCCAGTATTCTTTTCTGCGTGCTCGACCATTGAAATCAGCATACTTTTTTAATGCGCCTATAAAATAATCCATTTAGGATTCTCCTTGTTGTTGAAAACTTTAAAATACCCAAATAATGGGTAAATGATAAGTTGGCTAAAATAGTGACGAAAGAGTAAAAGCCAACTGTTTTGTGTCCTGATTGATTGATTGATTGCTTGTATGCGTTTCTTATAAGTTTGGTAATAATATTATTTTAGCATCAGCTGTTACTAACTTTGTATTATTTTTATCCAGAATCACTCCAAGTAATTTTACAATAATACCAACACCTGGTTTTTCTTTAATATCAGAGGCTTACCATTTTATTAGTGTTTCCATATTAGGCAAAATTGGGGCTGGGAATTTGAATGACATTTCCAAGCCTAGCATTGAAGTGATTTTAGATATATGAGTAGGTATCATTGCTGAAAAAACAGCTGAAATAGAACTGCCACTAGCAATAATACCACCAAATCTACTGTCTTTCGCCTTGTTCGTATCATGATGAATAAAGTTTATATCCCCACAAGACAAAGCTAATTCTTGTAATTCACTTTCCGAGAATATTTTCTTTTCTTCAAACGAATAACCTAACTTTAATTTATCAACCACACTAATTCCTTACAATAATTGATATATAAACATGAAGCATACATAAAGAGCCAGAGATCGCATAGTGATTGGAAATCCAACCTGCTTATTTGGCGATCTTTGATGTACTTGTGTACGCCCAGCATGGGCGTGAACTAATGAGGTGAAAGTCTTCTGTAGGAAAATCACCGTTTAATGATTGATATTAAACGCTAACTACTAGCGAATGGCAAGGGCTTTTCTGTGAAGAAGGTCTGAAGGAAGCAGCTAGCCTTATTGTTGCAAAGTTGGACGAGTTGGCACAATACACCAAGTTTCTTGGTCTTAAACGAAAGTACGTCAACTAACAAAGAAAATGCGGCGTACCCAAACAACTAGCGATTAGTTGTGGAAGTACAAGGAAAGGGGTATGGAGAAGTGCTAAAACAAAGGGAATAAACAGGGCATTAAGCAATCAATATCTTAGAAAAGAAGGCTTAATATCACTTAGGGAGCTATGGACTAAAATCCATCATGGTTAGTGAGTCGCCGCATGCAGGGTGTGTGTGGGCTTACCCGATTTATCCGTATTTAACTCTGCAAAATAAACCTGCGCAGATCTCGCTCTTGGCGCATGACATGTAAGATATATACCTTGTCGCTATCAATTTTATAGAAAATACGACAGGGACTAACATTAACTTCGCGGTAATTTAAGCTACTTAGCTCAAGAGGTCTTTTACCAGATTCAGGGTGATTATCTAGTCTTGATATTTTATCAAATACTTTTTGGGTTAAGTTTTTAGCTGCGCTGATATTACTAAAAGCAATATATTCAGCAATTTCGTTTAAATCATCAAGTGCTGGAGCGGTCCATATTACTTCAGCCATTTTCTCATTTTCTCTTTTGCTTCTTGATTAGAGAATATATTACCATTTTTGATTGCTTGCTCACCGCGTGATACGCCTTCAAGAATAGCCATTCGCTGTTGCATAAACTCATAATCATCGACATCAACTAAATAAGCAGATGGTTGTCCATGTTCAGTAATTAACACTGGTTCTTTGGAAATATGGAGATCAGCCAAAATTTTAGTCGCTTGGCGTTTTAGTGTTGTTACAAGTTCAACTTTCATAATAACTCCTGTTTAGAAGATAAATAATGTATCACAATAGTATCACATAAACTCAAGGTTACAATTATACTGCTAACGATCTTGTAGAATAACTCGTTTTATTAATATTTTTTAATAAAAATGCTTAACTGGATTGTTTTCTTTTAATCAACAACACAACAACAAGACACATATGGACGCTCCCCTGATGTCAAGCCGTACTTTTCCAAAAACATAGAAAACATCCTATATTTTTAACGATTGATAATAACTATTTTCACCTTATTGCTTATTATGATGACAGGCCTATGATTTGCTTAAAGCAAACTGTACTGACATATATTCGAGCTATGGTTTGTTACCCATGCTCCAGATGAGTTACGAACTAGAAATACCTTTACAATAATGATCAACCAAGCGAGTTTTATACTCTTGTCTTATTTAGTGGCTTTGTTCTAGTTGGCAAGTGCCTTTTTTTCATCTTATAAACAACAGTCGTGAAGGGTAAATTGTATAAATTAAGTACCCTCTAGCTGCCTAAACACCCCCACAGGCTCTTGACCTTTGTCTTCAACAGGTTTAGCTAGAGAGTAAAACTGGGAATTATTCATGCCACTGCCTTAACGCTTTGCGCAGTAAGTAGCCAAATGCCTATCGTAATGGTTGGGACACGGTGAAGGTCAGAACATTAACTAAAGGAGGAACATTTATGCATTTTACATCATCACAATTGCCGTCTGGTAATGATGCAATTAAGCATGGCATATCAACACCAACCTTACATGAAAATTTATTAGCGCAAATGTTAACGCCAACTAATTTGGATCTTGCTTATAAACGAGTAAAAGCCAACAAAGGAAGTGCGGGTATCGATGGGAAAATGGGGTCAGATTGACCCTAATTTATTTCTGACGACTTTACTATTTTAGTGAAAAGTCAGCGCTCGGGTGAGCGCGTTTTAGCCAGTATTAGTTTGTTTCTACAGCAACAACTCAAACTCGTGGTTA
>JADGDH010000206.1 GCA_016745015.1 Colwellia sp. | reverse complement strand
GAGTAATTCTGCAACAGAATTTGCAGATGACAAATCAATATCAACACGGCTGATCACTTTGACACTACTAAGTATATCGGCACTGTTTTGTGATGTACGGTTAGCAGTGACAATAATATTTTCTGTTTCGTCTGTTGCAGTGTTTACTGCTTGGTTTGCAAAAGTTAAGACTGGTGCTATCGCGCTAGCAATAGCTAAAGTTAAAAGTGTTTTTTTCATGTTTTATCTTCATTAATATCATCAAAGTAAACACCCTCCGTGAATATTTGATGGAATACCAAAATTACTATAATGGTATATGGTTAATTCAGGCCGGTCTCCGGACTTAACATGTTCATATATTATTAATATGAACACTTATTACCGTTGCGGGGGCAGTGTAGGCTTTACACCTACTTCCCGTTTAATTTGTATTTATACCAATCAGACTAACTAAGTGATCTTTTTAAATGGTCTAAATATCCAATAACATCGTAGCTTTCAATCCCAATAGCCAGCTATTGCTCAATCAAGCGCCTTGTTCTTGAAAATTTATTCTCATTAAAATTTGAACCATTAATTAATCTGATTGGTATAAGACAAAAAAATACCAGACATTGCTGTCTGGTATGAAAGGTCAATCTAATTCGAAATCTTAAGCTAAAAGCTAAAATTTAACTTAACTGAATAGGTAGTGCCATCAAATCCATAAGGTAATGCTCTAACAGGGTATTGGAAAGCTCCATTAGTAATAAAATCTAAAGATTCATCTTTGCCTAGTTCATCAGGTGTTACATCAAACACGTTGTTAACGCTAAATGATACATTAAAAGTATCATTAATTTGATAATTAACATTAATATCAATAAGCATAGCCGCTTCAACCGTACTGGTTGGTTTGAAAGATCCAGTAGGCGATAAAAACCCAGGTAAACCTATGTGATTATTACCAAAATACCAAACATCTGTTTCACCAAAGTAATTGGCGCGTATTAATGTACTCCAATCATTTTTAGCATAATCTACGGTAAAAGTAGCTCGTTCTTTTGGTTGCCCATCGGTAAGAAAACTACGTTGTAAGTCATCTAAGGCGATATTTTCAGGAATACCTTCAGGTGCATTAACACTATCAATTTCGGTTTCATTAAGATTACCAGCGAATGTAACACCAAAATTACCGTCATATAGCTCGGTTTTATAGGTGATAATTAAATCAATCCCTTTAGTGGTAGAGTTTACCGCATTAGAAAAATAGTTAGCTTGCTCTGCACCTGTAGCCTGTAATGCGGCAACCGCGTCAGGGTTAAAGGCTACATCACCTTCTTTTAAAAAGCTTGATAGAATAATGCGATCTTCAATTTTAATATGGTAAGCATCTATGGTTAAGGTCACTTCATCAGAAATATCTAACACTGCGCCAAAACTAAGACTCTCAGAAGTTTCCAATTTAAGATTATCTACACCTAATGAAGTAGGGAATGGAGAACCTGCATTGGCTGTAAAAGATTGTTCTAATACGCCACCAGCACCTAAATTTGTAGTATAGGCTGTATAGGCGCTTTGTTGTAATGATGGTGCTCTAAAGCCAGTAGCAATGGCTCCACGTAGAGCCAAGTTATCATTGACTTCATAACGTGTAGAAATTTTACCAACTAAATCATCACCTGAATCAGAAAAATCCTCATAACGAAGTGCTGTACCAATTAACCAGCTATCGGTGATTTGAGTTTCCATATCTACATAAAGTGCGTAGCTATTTCTATCGTTTTTGCCTGCTGCGTCGGGTCTTAAACCAGGATAAGCTTGAAAGCCACATTCGGCAAATACAGCTGGGTCCATCACCGATGGGAACGCTGTACTGCTGTTTGATGGGCCACAAGCATATGAAGCCAATTCACCAGCGACAATTTCATAATTTTCTTGACGATATTCTGCGCCAAAAGCAATATATAAATCATCAGAGCGGCCAATGTCTACGCTACCAGAAATATCCGCATTGAAGGTTAATTGATCAAACCTAAAACCACCACTATAACCAGAGGTAGGTCCAGCATTTGCCGCAATATCATCATCAGATGCACTCGGGTTATTAAAGACATACTCTGCGGCATAAGAGGCATTTACACTGTTTTTTGAATCAAAATCATAGCGATTTTCGCCATAAACACTTGACAAATCAAACTGCCAATCATTATTAATATCTCCTCTAAAACCGACAGCAAAAGAAATATCTTGTGCTTCGTTATCAATAAAAGGTAAAAATCCATCTGGATAAATTTGAGATACATTTTTACCTGCCGCATTAAAATCTCTATAAAAACCATTACCTAATGCAGTCCGGTTTGAATAACCACCAAATGAATAGAGTTCATAATCAGCAACTGGCATCATGGCATTATAAAAAAATGAAGTGAATTCTGATTCTGCATTACCTTGTCCCCAACGCACGGTATCTGAAAGCGTACCTGGCGCTATAGTTGAAGAGCCACCAGTATCATGTTGTGCGCGGTTAGTGCCATCTGTATCACGATACTCTAAAGATAAATTAATAAAGCCATCTTCAGCAAGTTCAAATCCGGTATTCAAGCCAAGCGAATAACCATCACCATCACCTTCTGTTGTGCCGCCTGCTTGTATATAACCGGTTGTTTTATCAGTTGAGTTATTAAGTGAAAGGTTAATGACACCGGCAATAGCATCTGAGCCATATTGCGCTGCAGCGCCATCTCGAAGTACTTGCACATCTTTTAAGGCAATTAATGGAATGGCATTCATATCCGTGCCCGCAGCGCCAGCGCCAACAGTACCATTTAAACCAAATATTGCTTGGTTATGACGGCGCTTACCATTCACTAAAACAAGTGTTTGATCCGGTTGTAATCCACGTAGTGTTGCAGGCCTAAAAAGATCTGAACCATCAGAAACTTGGGTTCTACTGAAGTTAAAAGAAGGAACCGAAGCTTGTAAGCTTTGACCAAGCTCAGTAAAGCCACTTTTTGTTAAATCCTCAGCAGTGATCATATCGACAGGCACTGCAGACTCGGTAATAGTTCTTGTTGAAACGCGCGAGCCCAGTATTGAAATTTTTTCAATCGCTTCGCTAGCTGATGCTTCTTCAGCAAAAGCAGGTATTGAAATTAATGTGGTAGACATACTCGTAAGTAAAGCAATTTTAATTGCTTTACTTAATGTTGTTGGCTTATTCATGTTTTTTTTCCTTTATTTTCTTATCGTTATAATTTGTTGGATTGATAAGATGTAGCTGAAATGTAAGTGAAAGCTTCCATTCAGCCAATCTATTTCTTAGATTGTTAAGTTATAGATATATTCATATAATGAATAAAGTAGTTGTTTTTGTTACTTTTCCTAGCACCAAACGCTGAAATTAGATAAAGCGTTGTATTTTTGATAAGTTTTGATTATTTATAAAATTATTGAATTCATCACCAAGTCGGTCAGTTTCACTTAATACCGTTAACCAATATTTAATGCGAGTTTCAGCATCTAAATTTTTAAAGTCATCTCTATCAGGAATTTTTTTATAAGGCAAAGAGCCAATAAACTTGGCGGAAGGTACTAAAAGAACTGTATTTTCATA
>JADGDH010000205.1 GCA_016745015.1 Colwellia sp. | reverse complement strand
TGCATCTGTCATTTTAACTTTGAATAACCAACCATCACCGAAGGCACCCGAGTTAACTAACTCTGGTGAGTCTTCAAGCTCTTCATTTACGGCAATAACTTCACCACTAACAGGCGCATAAATATCAGATGCTGCTTTTACTGATTCACATACCGCAATATCATCACCAGTGTTTAATTTGTCGCCAACGTCAGGTAATTCAACAAACACCATATCACCTAAAAGATCTTGTGCATGCTCGGTAATACCAACAGTAACAGTACCGTCACCTTCATTGCGTACCCATTCGTGAGAAGCTGCATATTTTAATTCTGAAGGAATATTGCTCATTTTTTATTTTTCCTATTGTTAAGTTCTTTAAAATTAGTTATTCAGTTAGTTGCTTATTTAATATAGAACATCTATTTATATTTTCAATTAATAAATTTTGGCACCGTTGCGTACAAAACTCGGCTTAGTCACTTGAACTTTTACTAATTTCTTACGCATTTCTACTTCTACAGTGTCACCAACTTTTACGCTACGAGGTACACGCGCTAAAGCAACGCTGTGTCCTAATGTTGGAGAGAATGTTCCTGAGGTGATTATTCCTTCACAAAGAGGGCCGTCACCTAATTCAGTAACAACTTTTTGGCCAGTGCGAAGCACGCCCTTTTCCTCTAATACCAAACCAACAAGTTTGGGTTGATCGCCTGCTGCTTTTTGAGCAGTTAATACATCACGACCAATAAAATTACGGTCTTTTGGCTCCCAGCTAATCGTCCATGCCATATTAGCAGCTAATGGCGAAACTGTTTCATCCATATCTAAGCCATACAAATTCATACCAGCTTCTAATCTTAATGTGTCACGCGCACCTAAACCACAAGGAACAACACCAACATCAAGTAATTTCTGCCAGAAATCTTCTGCGGCATTATCAGGCACAATTATTTCGTAACCGTCTTCACCTGTGTAGCCTGTTGTTGCGATAAATAAATCACCTACTTGTACACCAAAAAATGGTTTCATGCCTTCAACGGCAACAGTTTGTGCAGGAGTTAATAAATTCGCTACTTTCTCTTTTGCTTCAGGGCCTTGTACGGCTATCATGCCAAATTCAGGACGTTCAGTAATAGTGACATCAAAGCCTGTTAATTGCTTTGTCATCCAAGCCAGATCTTTTTCACGTGTCGCTGAGTTAACCACTAAACGATAATTAGTATCTGAGAAGAAGTAGATAATTAAATCATCAATTACGCCACCTTCTTCATTTAACATGCCCGTATACAGTGCTTTACCTGCAACCGTTAATTTAGCAACATCATTAATCACTAAACGGCGTAAAAATACTTTAGCATCTGAGCCTTGTACATCAACAATAGTCATATGAGAAACATCAAACATGCCTGCATTTTGACGAACAGCATTATGTTCTTCAATTTGTGAACCATAGTTAATTGGCATTTCCCAGCCGTAAAAATCAACCATTTTAGCGCCAGAGGCTAAGTGCTTTGCATGTAATACTGTTTTATTAGTCATAAGTCATACCTAAAGAAGTCATACCTAAAGAAGTCATACTTAAAAAGTAAGAGTGCACATAAAATTTGCGTTAATTATAACTGCTGATCTTTGCTGATTCAACAAACCCACAACAGCTTATTCAAATAAAAACCCAACTTAACAGTAAAATCAGAATTAAATTTTTTAAAGCGGTTGTTTTTGAAATTAAAGTTTATCTATTCCCCTTAATAATAGGAATAGCTGCAATAAATTTTATAACTTTTTTTATGATCATTTTGTACAAAGAAGAAATTATTCTATTTCAATTTTTGTTGTGCTAATTCAGGTAATTCACTTTTCAATCCAAGTGCTTGTTCTATTAACCTTTTTTTAGCGGGCTTGAAATTATCAAGTAAACTCATTCCAATACCTCTAAGCAATGTAAAACCTGATTGATTTATTGAAAAAGTTTGCTTAATGGCTTCCATAGCCGTAATCATTTCAATTGCCTCACTTTTTCGATAACGGGCAAAAGCTTTTAACCTTTTTTGATCGGTAATATTGGGATCATTTTCACTTTGAGAAGACGTTGAAACAGATAGCGTTTGGGCTAATGAAGCGGCATCTAATAAACCTAAGTTCACTCCCTGACCTGCAAGTGGATGAATGGTATGAGCTGCATCACCAATAAGTACCATGCGATCTTTAACAAAATCTTGTGCTAAACGCATTGTTAGTGGGTAAGTAAAGCGATTACTGATTAATTCAATAGTACCTAATTTACCATCACTAGCTGCGGTTAACTCTTTAGCAAAATCAGTAGGAGAAAGCTCAGTTAAGCGCTTTGCTTCTTCAGGTGACGTTGAATATACAATTGAACAGGTATCATTATTCTTTGGAAAAACAGGCAAAAACGCTAAAGGACCATTTGGTAGAAATACTTGCCATGCTGTATTTTTATGTCCTTGTGAACATTTAACTGTGGCGACAATAGCATGGTGATCATAATCTCGGCTGATCATTGCCATGTCCATTTGTTTACGTAACCAAGAATTAGCACCATCGGCACCGACTGCTAGCTTGGCTATAAGTGGCGTTTGCATACTATTACTTATATGAGAATTTACATGAGCACTAGTGACGTTTTCATTTGCCAAAGGCATTTCAAAGCTGGCAAAAAGTTCGCTATCTCCAACAGCAATATTAGCTAACTTATTTTCCGTAAAAAAACTTATCCCTTCATCTGCTTGTGCTTTATCCCATAACGCATTACGAATAACGTTATTTTCAATTATCCAACCCAAATGTTCATTTTGAGGGAAATCATTAAGATCACTAACAGAAAAATCTAGTTTTCCTATGCCTGCTTTATCCCAAATATGCATATGTTGATATGCTTGGGTACGCTGAGCAGCAATAGTTGACCAAACATCTAAATTTTCGAATATTGTTTGGCTAGCAACATTAATTGCGCTCACTCTTACTTCTGGCTCATCAATTAGCCTTGATTTGGGTAAAGTGTCAGCAATGGCAATGGTTAAATTGCTTGTTTTTCTTAATGCAAGCGCAAGAGTTAAACCAACCATGCCAGCACCAACAATTAACACATCAAATTTTTGCATTTCTTTCTCTTGTTTTTAAATATCGATTCTTGCCTCGACGCACTATGTTCGACAAATTGTCGGGCCTCGCTCCACTCGTGCCGACCTACAAAGCACCAAAATAATTTACTACGTAGGTCGATGCTTGCCTCGACGCACTATGCTCGACGAATTGTTGGGCCTCGTTCCACTCGTGCCGACCTACAAAGCACCAAAATAATTTACTACGTAGGTCGATGCTTGCCTCGACACACTATTCACAACAAAATGTCGAGCCTCGCTCCGCTCGTGCCGACCTACAAAGCACCAAAATAATTTACTACGTAGGTCGATGCTTGCCTCGACGCACTATGCTCGACAAATTGTCGGGCCTCGCTCCACTCGTGCCGACCTACAAAGCACCAAAATAACTTACTATGTAGGTCGATGCTTGCCTCGACGCACTATGCTCGACAAATTGTCGGGCCTCGCTCCACTCGTGCCGACCTACAAACACCAA
>JADGDH010000204.1 GCA_016745015.1 Colwellia sp. | reverse complement strand
AACAACAGGGCCCAAGTCAGCATCAAGCTGAGTACCAGGACCCACTTTCATTTGTTTTGCACGTTCAACTATTTCAGGTAACCAATTGCGAGCTGCACCCACTAAAATAGTGACAGGGTTTGCCATACAGCGCTGTCCTGCCGCACCAAATGCAGAGCCAAGTAAATCATTTATCGCTCGGTCTTTATTTGCATCAGGCATTATTACCATATGGTTTTTAGCACCCATCATCGATTGTGCTCGCTTGCCGTGTTTAGTCGCATGGTTATATACATGAGTACCAACGCCCGTTGAGCCAATAAAAGAAACCGCTTTAACTGGCTCTGCTTCTATTAATTGATTAACTACATCAGGGCCACCATGAACAACATTTAATACACCAGCAGGAATCCCTGCTTTTAGTGCTAATTCAACGAATAAAATAGTTGATGAAGGCGCTTGCTCAGAAGGTTTTAAAACAAAAGTGTTACCACAAGCAATAGCTGGCGGAAACATAAAAGAAGCTAACATTAATGGAAAATTAAAGGCTGTAATTCCAACGCCTACACCTAATGGCTTGTTTAATGTGTAAGTATCTACGCCTGTTGCCGCGTTATTTGCCATTTCTCCTAATTGTAAGCGAGTAATAGAACAAGCATTTTCAATAGCTTCTAATGAGCGGCCTACTTCACCTGTTGCGTCAGGGAGTGTTTTACCGTGCTCTAAGGTAACTAATTCAGCCAACTCTTGAGTATGCTCTCTCACTAATTGTTGGAAAGTTAACATAATGCGCATGCGGTTAGTTAAAGAAACTTTTGACCAAGTTTTAAAAGCTTCTGCAGCATTAGCAACAGCAGCATTAACTTCTTCTTTTGTTGCCATAGGTACACGAGCAACAACTTCTTGAGTAGCAGGATTTAAAACATCTAACCAAGTATCGGTGGTTGAGCGAACTTTTTCGCCATTGATGATTAATGGAATTTCTTTAATGGTCATGACAAGCCTTAAAATAAGTGGAAATTTAATTGATACTAAAATAGTCTTTTCACAACAATTGGGCAACAAGCAAAAATGCAGCGAGCATTGCATTTTTGCAAGTGCTCTTTGATACTGATATGCTAAGTTAATGAATTGGGATGATATTAAATTATTTTTAGAAGTTGCTCGTAGCGAGCGCTTATCTATTGCGGCTAAACGATTGATGATAGATGCATCAACGCTCTCTCGTCGATTGCATAAGTTGGAAGAAAGTTTAGCTACTAAGCTTTTTGAGCGAACAGTTGAGGGGCATGTGCTAACCCTTGATGGCACAAAGCTTCTGCAATATGCTCGTCGAATGGAACTTGATGCTGGACAGGCATTTGATGAGATAAAAGAACATAAATATTTAAACAGTGGTCGAGTTCGCATTGGTGTTACAGAAGCGTTTGGTAGCTTCTTTATTGCTCCTCACTTAACGCAGCTTAAGCAAGCATTTCCAAACATTCAAATAGAGCTAGTACACTTTACTCGTGACGTTAAAATAAGTCGAAATGAAGCCGATATTGCCATTGCCGTTGAAAAACCCAAAAGTACTTCAACAATTATTGCTAAACTTTGTGACTATCAGTTGCAATTATATGGTCATGCAAGCTATCTTAAAGGGGTAGGGGGTAAGGTTAACATTGATCAATTATCTAAATATCAATGGATTAGTTATGTTGATAATCTACTGTTTACGGAGCAGTTATCCTATTTAAAAGAGTTAAATGCTGATATTGAACCAAGTTTTCAAAGTACAAGTATTACTAGTCAATATAGTGCAATAAAAAGTGGTTTAGGTATTGGTATTTTACCCTGCTTTTTAGCTGAGCAAGATGCTAGCTTAATTAAGCTCTGCGTTAATGAAATTAAATTAGTGCGTAGTTTTTATTTGGTAACACACCCAGAAAGCAAACGCTTGTCTCAAGTAGAAACTGTTTGGCAATATTTGAAAGAGTTAACACAGCAACATAAACAATTACTTATGCCAGAGTGAATTAATTATTACTTAGGTAGCAAGCCAAGTAACAAGCTAAGAAAGTAATCAAGTAACAAATAAATATAGGTAAATATGGACAACTCAAACCAACCATTAAATGAAAGCGCAGAAGAAAAAGTAAATAAAACTTCGTGGTCTCTTATCGCATTTATTATATTAGTGGTTATTGCTATTGGGGTTGCATGGCAATTCACTGGTAATCAACCTGCACCAGTCGTTATTAAAAAGCCAATGCCTACCCTTGTAATTGAACCAGAGCCTGAAAAAGAGATAGTTATTTCAGAACCCATTATTGAAGAACCAAAAGTAGAAATTATTAAAGAAGAGATTGTGGCTATAGAAAACCCTCTACCTTTATTAGATGAAAGCGATGAGTGGTTAAAAATAAAACTACCTGAAATCACTTGGCGTAAAGAGTTGCTTACACTTATTATTGATGAAGATATGATCCGCCGCTTTGTTGTATTTACAGACAATTTTTCTCAAGGTATTGTTGCTTATGAACATAGTCCATTTATTTTACCTACCGTTAAGTTTACACCTGAAAATGAAAATGAAAATGAAAATGTTAGTTTGCAGAATATAGTTCAAAATCAAGATGATTCAGAAGAACTTTCACAAAGCTATTCACAGCAAAAACAAAAAGTTTGGCAGTGGAATGAAAGTTCAAGTAAACGTTTTAGCTCATATGTTGATTTGCTCCGCTCAATGGACAGTGAAAACCTAGTTCAGTGGTATTTAGAAATTAAACCCCTTATTGATGAAGCTTATAGTGAACTTGGTTATGAGGATGACTTTACCAATACACTGCAAGATGCCATCACTCGGGTTTTAGACATGGAACTACCTAAATCGTCAATGGCTTTAATACAGCCTAGCGTTATGTATAAATTTGCCAATCCTCAACTTGAAGCACTACCTGATACTGATAAGCTACTTCTTCGTTTAGGTAAAGATAATTTATTAGTAATGAAATCTGTTTTATTAGAGTTACATGAAAAGCTAGCTCAGCAAAAAAATGGAGTTCGTTAGTAGTATCAGAGATTTTGTTATTCTCGGTATAGTGTATAGCACTTTGGCGATCTCTGTGGTAAATATTTTTAAGGTAAATAAATACGACTTTTCTAATATGTGCGCAAAAAATCCCCAAGTAGCCCCAAGTAACCTAGTGCTATACAAAAGTTATTCAAAAATAAACAACTAGTGCTTGCATACACGTGTTTGATTAGCGATAATTCGCGCCGCTTAGCAGTAAACTTTTATTCATTGTTTTGGTTAAGCTCATTATGGTGACCCTTTTGGTCCCCTCGCAATGATACTCTGTGAACCCGGCCAGATCTGGAAGGAAGCAACCGCAGCAGACGACTCATGTGCCGAGGTGTGGCTATTAGGGTTGCCACCCAATCTTTATAAATCAATAAGTTACTTCAATAAACCTCTTTTTCTCAGCAGTCCTGAACATGCATTTTGAGGTCATTTGGGTATATACTCGAAACTGTGCTTTTACAGCAGAAACATATCCTCGTGGAAGTATTTAAAAACAGTGGGCAATGTCGCCCAGTGGAGGTATTATATTAAGTCACTAATTGTGGTGCATTCA
>JADGDH010000054.1:5334-17533 GCA_016745015.1 Colwellia sp. | reverse complement strand
AAATTTGACTTTTATCATTAAAACTAACTTTTTTAACTGTTCGGAGTTGTTTAGTGTACAAGTGTTCGCTAAAGTAGCCTTTAATAAATATATACAAATTGAAATAACTCTCGCTAAGTGGTGAATTCATTATTTTAATTGGTATTACATATCCAAGTGAACAACTTTTACAGGTAAAAATACTTATGGCAATGGCACAACAAAGTTCGTACAACAAAGCAGATTTAGTTAAAGCAGGAACAGGAGAAATGTTTGGTGAAGGTAACTCTCAACTTCCTAGCGATAATATGCTTATGATGGATCGCATACTTACTATAACTGAAGAAGGTGGTGAGTTTGGTAAAGGTTTTATTGAGGCTGAATTAGACATTACCCCTGATTTATGGTTTTTTGATTGTCACTTTAAAGGTGACCCTGTTATGCCTGGTTGTTTAGGTTTAGATGCTATGTGGCAGTTGGTTGGGTTCTTCTTGGCATGGACTGGTGGCCCAGGTAGAGGACGAGCGTTAGGGGTAGGTGAAGTTAAGTTTACAGGGCAAGTTTTACCAACAGCGAAAAAAGTATCTTTTAGAATTGATTTTAAGCGTGTTATTAAGCGTAAATTATATATGGGTCTTGCTGATGGTAGTGTTAGTGTTGATGGCCGTGAAATTTATTCAGCTAAAGATTTAAAAGTAGGTTTGTTTGCAGATACAAGTAAGTTCTAACTTGTAATTTCATTAAGTGAACTCTGCCTACAAAGAGTTCACTTAGCTCAATAAATATTAGTTATATATTACCAATTGGATACCCAAGTATTTTGAGGTCGTTTGGATATATTACTATTAACTACCTTCATCCTTTGTTGTAATTTTTTCTTTGTTTTGTGGCACAGGAATATTAAAAGGAGTATTGAAGTTTTCTGATAACTCAAAATCACCTTCAGCTGAAATTAACTTGTCCTCTTCAAATTTTATAGAAAAGTTTTTTTGCATATCTAATTTTTTACTGCGTCCAGATTTAAAACGATAAACATAATTCCAAGTGTCTTTGTCAAAAGAGTCAATCATTACTGGGCTGCCAAGAACAAATTTTACTTGTTCTTTAGTCATACCTACTTGTATTTTATCTATGCTTTTTTGTTCAAGGTAGTTTCCTTGTGGAATATCAATACGATAAACCCAACTCGAACAAGCAGAAAGAGATAGAGCTACGGCAATAATTGAAGTGCGAAACAACATGAAATTTTACTTTCCTTTAATATAAGTGAATACAATAGAAATTAACGCGATAAGTGCGAATAGGGATAATAACTAAGCATGACTTTAGATACAAAGCTATTTTTCATAAATTTTTTATTTATCGCTATACTAACTTGCTAATAACTCTTGTGCATTAGCTAAACTGTGTTCAGATATTTTGTCACCAGCAAGTAAACGTGCTATCTCTTGGACACGACTTTGTTCACTTAGTTCCGTTACTTTAGTTTCGGTATGTTCTCCATCAGTTAGTTTACTAACAAAAAACTGTTGATGCCCCTTACAAGCTACTTGTGGTAAGTGAGTTACACAAATTACTTGCGTATTTTTAGCTAATTGCTGTAGTTTGCTACCAACCATTGCTGCAGTAGGGCCACTAATCCCTACGTCAACTTCATCAAATATCAAAGTAGGAGTAATAACTTTGTCAGCTAAAATTACCTGCATTGCTAAACTTATTCGTGATAATTCACCACCTGAGGCGACTTTATTCATCGCTTCAAGCGCTTGACCTGGGTTTATACTTACTTGAAAGTCAATTTTGTCCAATCCATTAGCAGATACATTATTTGACCACTTGTTTGTTGATGCTAAATTCTCAGAATTAATAGCTATATGGAATTGCCCGTTAGGCATATTAAGTTCTTGCATACTTTGAGTAATAAAATGACTTAGCTTGTCGGCGGCGGCTTTTCTTGAAGATGATAAGATTAATGCGGCATCTTGATAGTGTTGTTCAGTTTTTGCTATTTCTTCAATTACAGAACCAATTCTTGATTCATCGTTTGATATTGCAGCTAACGCTTGGATTAATTCTTGATGAAAATCGACAAGATTTTCTGGTGATAAACTGTGTTTTTTGGAAAGTTGTAAAGCGCTAGAATATCTATCTTCAATTATTGCATAGGCTTGGGGATCTAATTCAAGCTCTTGATAGTAATGCTTAAGATCGGCAGATGCTTCTTCAACTTGAAGAAAAGAATCATTAAGAATAGTTGCAACGTCTTTTAATCTGTTATCTAAACGGGCTAGTGAGCTAATGCTCTCACTGCATTGTCGTAATGAGTCAAGTACATTAAAGCTGTCATTTTCAGACAATGTTTGTAATGACTGTAATGTGGTATCAAGTAAGTCTTGGGCATTAGCATGTCGTTTATAATCGCTTTCTAATGTTTCAAACTCACCTGCTTGCAAAGCAAACTCATTAAGTTCATTGACTTGATATTGCAAAAGTTGCTGTTGGGCTTCACGTTGCTGCTTATTTTGTTGTAATAAAGTTAGCTCTTTATTGAGCTTATGCCATTGTTGATAATAATGTTTCACCTCATCAAGTACCGATTTATGATCAGCATACTCATCAAGTAGTTTGCATTGTTGGCTAGATTTAACGATTAACTGATGATCATGCTGCCCATGAATACTAATGAGCAATTGCCCCACTTCTTTTAGTTGCACTAAAGGTACTTGGCTGCCGTTAATATAAGCTTTAGAGCGTCCCTCGGCAGATATTACTCGCCGTAATATACATTCATAACTAGATTCTAATAATAGGTCATGTTGCGCTAACCATTGCTGGGCACTTTTATTGTTTTTTGTTTCGAAAGTAGCAGCAAGCTCGGCTTTTTTGCTGTTTGGGCGAACGACATTAGTGGTTGAACGGTCACCTAAGCATAAACCTAAAGCATCAATTGCTATTGATTTACCTGCGCCAGTTTCGCCAGTGATAGTGGTCATGCCTGATTGCCAATCTATATCTAGAGATTTTACAATGGCAAAATTTTGAATGTTTAGTTGTAAAAGCATATTGTGATCACTTAATTTACTGTATAAATACTTAGGTGTTAATTTATACAGTTATTTTGATGAGTGCAAATGTTTTTTACTTTTATATTTTTTCTTGGTATTTGGTGTTTGTGCAATAAACTTTTAATAAAGCTTATTGCCCCAGCTTAGCTTACTTCGTAATACGCTGAAGTAATCGTGATCTAATGGGTGTACTAAACGTATTGTATGGGGGCTCTTTTTGATAATAACTTCATCGCCTGGCATTACGGCTAAAATGACATGACCGTCACAGCTTACTTGTAAGCTTTCTTGGTTTTCATTGGCGAGTATAAGTTTAATTTCGCTATCACCGTCAACCACAATAGGACGACTGGTTAATGTATGTGGAAACATAGGTACTAGTGATAATGCATTTAAGTTCGGTGTTAAAATAGGGCCACCAGCAGACATTGAGTACGCAGTTGATCCTGTAGGTGTAGAAATAATTAAGCCATCAGAGCGTTGGCTAAACATAAAACAGTCATCAATATGAACTTCAAACTCGATCATACTTGCTACTTTACCCGCATGAAGAACTGCCTCATTCACTGCACTATTTGAGCTTTTCAGTTTACCATGTCGGTAAACCTCTGCTTCAATGATAAAACGTTGCTCAGAACGAGATTCTCCATTTAATATTTGCGCTAATGGCTGAATAATTTTATCAGGGGATAGATCTGTTAGGAAGCCTAAATTCCCACGATTCACACCAATGACACCGATATTGAAGCAAGCTAAAACCCTTGCTGCACCTAGCATGTAACCATCACCACCAACAACAATAGCAAGTTCTGCTTGTTCACCAATATCTGTAAGTGAGCAAACATTCATAGTATCAATTGTTACTGAATTGGCAACTGAACTCTCTACTAATACTTGATAGTTATTTTCAGCTAAGTATTGGTACAGTGCTAAAATGGTTGCACTTGTACCTTGGTGGTTGGGCTTACCAATTAGTCCAATGGTTTTATAGTGTTGAGCCATAAAGATTATTTCGTACTTTAATCAATTTAATAGAAGTTTCCCCTTATTTGCATAGCTTGTAAAGTTTGTATTTGATAAAATATTTTATATTCTTGGAATCTGGGCTTGAATAGCACAAGCTTGACCCCATAACTAGCACCATTGCGTTTTTTATTATTGTAAAATTATTAAGATTTAATTGGAGTTTTTATGACTACAGAGTCAACAAAATCAGAAGGTCGGCAATCCGCTGAGTCACCTACAGAACAGTTATCACCAGAGCAGTTGGCAGAAGAGATTGTTCAACAAGCAGAAGAGCAAGTGGAAGAACAACACGAACATGCTCATGAAGTAATTAGTGCGGAGCAAGAACGTATTAATGAATTAGAGCTAGCTTTAGCTACTGCTCAAGCGACAGTTGTGGATCAAAAAGACTCAGTTATTCGTGCAAAAGCAGAAGTGGATAATGTTCGACGCCGAGCTGCACAAGATGTAGAAAAAGCACGAAAATTTGCTTTAGAAAAATTTGCAGGTGAAATGTTAACGGTAGTTGATAATTTAGAGCGCGGTTTAGCAACAATTGATGCTGAAGCCGAAGAGCAAAAATCAACATTTGAAGGTGTTAATTTAACGCTTCAAGGTTTGTTGTCAGGTATTGAAAAATTTGGTGTGAAAGCTGTTGACCCGCAAGATCAACCATTTAACCCAGAATTACATCAAGCTATGTCAATGCAAGAAGTACCGGGTGTAGCACCCAATACTGTTATTGCCGTAATGCAAAAAGGTTATGAGTTAAACGGTAGATTAATTCGTCCAGCGATGGTTATGGTTTCTAAGGCTGCACCATCTGTGGATACCCAAGCTTAAAGTTAAACCACTATTTTTATTTTAATCAGTTGAAATAAAAATATCTAAAAATAGAAATCCGTTAATGAAAGTTAACGGATTTTTTGTTTATTTAGCCATTTGAATTTATAAATTAACATATTATTTTTGTTTTTTTTCTTGTGAATAGTTGAAAAGCATTTTGCTGACCCCACTTACTATTCAACAACAAATTAACTTTAAGCTTTTACATAATATTTCAAGTAAAAGTAATGAATAGGAGCTCCCACCATGGGCAAAATAATCGGTATTGACCTAGGAACAACTAACTCATGTGTAGCTGTTTTAGACGGTGACAGTGTACGTGTAATTGAAAATGCAGAAGGTGATCGTACAACCCCTTCAATTATTGCATACACAGAAGAAGGCGAAACGTTGGTAGGTCAACCTGCTAAGCGTCAATCAGTAACAAATCCAACAAATACTTTATATGCTATTAAGCGTTTAATTGGTCGTCGTTTTGAAGATGAAGAAGTTCAACGCGATCTTAAAATAATGCCATTTGGTATTGTTAAAGCTGATAATGGCGATGCTTGGGTTACAGCGCGTGATAAAAACGTTGCTCCACCTCAAGTTTCTGCTGAAGTATTAGCAAAAATGAAAAAGACAGCTGAAGATTATTTAGGTGAAACTATTTCTGAAGCAGTAATTACTGTTCCTGCTTATTTTAATGACTCACAACGTCAAGCAACGAAAGATGCTGGTCGTATTGCTGGTCTTGATGTTAAACGTATTATCAATGAGCCAACAGCTGCTGCACTTGCTTACGGTATGGACAAGCAAGAAGGTGATAAAGTTGTTGCGGTATACGATTTGGGTGGTGGTACTTTTGATATTTCAATTATTGAAATTGATGAAGTTGAAGGTGAGCATACTTTTGAAGTATTAGCGACTAACGGTGATACTCACTTAGGTGGCGAAGATTTTGATAACCGCTTAATCAATTACCTTGTAGCTGAATTCAAAAAAGATCAAGGTATGGATTTAACGTCTGATCCATTAGCGATGCAACGTTTAAAAGAAGCTGCTGAAAAAGCAAAATGTGAGCTTTCTTCTGCACAACAAACCGATGTGAACTTACCTTACATCACGGCAGATGGCTCTGGCCCTAAGCACATGAACATTAAAGTGACACGTGCTAAGTTAGAATCTTTAGTTGAAGATATGGTTAAAGCAACTTTAGAACCGCTTAAAAAAGCGCTTAAAGATGCTGACTTATCAGTAAGTGACGTAAATGACGTTATCTTAGTTGGTGGTCAATCACGTATGCCAATGGTACAAAAGGCAGTTACTGACTTTTTCGGCAAAGAACCACGTAAAGATGTTAACCCTGATGAAGCCGTAGCTTCTGGTGCGGCGATTCAAGCGGGTGTTCTTTCTGGTGATGTAACTGACGTACTTCTTTTAGATGTTACGCCATTATCATTAGGTATTGAAACAATGGGTGGTGTGATGACTAAAGTTATCGATAAAAACACTACAATACCAACTAAGCAATCACAAACATTCTCAACAGCAGATGACAACCAAGCTGCGGTAACAGTACATGTTGTACAAGGTGAGCGTAAACAAGCATCGGCAAATAAATCTTTAGGTCAATTTAACCTTGAAGGTATTGATCCAGCACCACGTGGTACACCACAAATTGAAGTAACTTTTGATATTGATGCTGATGGTATATTACATGTAACTGCTAAAGATAAAAATACAGGTAAAGAGCAGAAAATCACTATTAAAGCCTCTTCAGGTTTATCTGATGAAGAAGTTGAACAAATGGTTAATGACGCTGAAGCTAATGCAGATGCGGATGCTAAATTTGAAGAGTTAGTAACTACACGTAATCAAGCTGACGGTATGGTTCACGCTACTCGCAAGCAAGTTGAAGAAGTAGGCGAAGAGTTACCAGCGGAAGATAAAGAGAAAATTGAAGTAGCTATCGTTGAACTTGAAGAAGCTATTAAAGGTGATGACAAAGAGGCAATTGATGCAAAATCTCAAGCGCTAATGGAAGCATCTGCCAAGTTAATGGAAATTTCTCAAGCTAAACAACAAGCTCAAGCTGCACCAGAAGGCGCGGAGCAAGCAACTGATGCTGGTGCTCCAGCAGACGATGTTGTAGATGCAGAGTTTGAAGAGGTTAAAGACGACAAGTAATCGCGCTTTGTGGGCAATGTTTGCGCTTTTTTATTAGCGCGAACAAGTTCCAGCCTACAGTGACGGTTCTAGCTAAAGTAAATTTAAAGCGCTGATTTTTATCGGCGCTTCTTACGTTATAGCTTTCGTTAAGTGAAGTGAACAAATAAAAGAAGTCATTTATGTCAAAACGTGATTATTATGAAACTCTTGGTGTATCAAAAAGCGCCGAAGATAAAGAAATTAAAAAGGCCTATAAAAAGTTAGCGATGAAGTATCATCCTGATCGTACTAAAGGTGACAAAGTAAAAGAAGAAACATTTAAAGAAATTCAAGAAGCGTATGAAATATTAAAAGATGATCAAAAACGTGCTGCTTATGATCAATACGGCCATGCTGCCTTCGAACAAGGTGGTCACGGTGGTGGCGGTCATGGAGGGCACGGTGATTTTGGCGATGCCTTTGGTGATATATTTGGTGATATTTTTGGCGGCGGCCGTGGTCGAGGTGGTCAATCACGTGCGCAGCGAGGTTCTGATTTACGTTACAACGTAGAATTAAACCTTGAAGATGCAGTTAAAGGCAAAAACTTAGAAATTAAAGTACCAACTTTTGTTAGTTGTGAACCGTGTAACGGCTCAGGTGCGAAAAAAGGTACTTCAGCTAAAACTTGTTCTACTTGTCATGGCCACGGCCAAGTACAAATGAGACAAGGTTTATTTGCAGTGCAACAAACATGTCCAACTTGTAGCGGTAAAGGTAAGGTTATTAGTAGCCCATGTCCTTCATGTCGCGGCCAAGGGCGTGTTGAAAAAACAAAAACCTTATCTGTTAAAATTCCACCAGGTGTTGATACTGGTGACAGGATTCGTTTATCTGGTGAAGGAGAAGCGGGCGAGCACGGTGCCCCAGCAGGTGACTTGTATGTTCAAGTCAATGTGCGTGATCATGACATTTTTGTACGTGATGAAAACCACTTGTATTGTGAAGTACCAATTAGCTTTGTTACCGCAGCGTTAGGTGGTGAAATTGAAGTACCAACGTTAGGCGGTAAGGTTAAACTTAAAGTACCTAAAGAAACGCAAACGGGTAAGATGTTCCGTTTACGTGGCAAAGGTGTTAAGTCAGTACGTAGCTCTTCTACGGGTGACTTAATGTGTAAAGTAGTACTTGAAACGCCTGTTAATTTATCGGGTGATCAAGCAGATTTATTACGTCAATTAGAAGAAAAAATGGGTAAAAGCAGTAAAAAGCATAGCCCGAAAGAAACAGGTTTCTTCGATGGTGTGAAAAAATTCTTTGATGACTTGAAAAGTTAATATTATCTATATAATGAAATGAAAGCCCCAATGATATACTCTTTTTGGGGCTTTTTAGTCTCATTGATTTAATTTGCTAGGTTTTAATTGGCATATACTCTTCACGTGTAATGGGTATAAGCGCATTAAATATGTGCTTAATAATAATAGCGCTAACCAAAATATACTTCCGCCTCTAACTTCTATAACTTCAATGTAAGGCTCAATGTAAGGTTCATCATAGTCTGCACTTTCTAGCGTTAAAGCATATAAAGCATTACTGTCATCTGAACTATAAGTGGCAACTAGTTCACTGTACCCCTCTTGATATAAGTCTATTAATACATCGTAATGGTCACTTGAGTAGCCTGATAAAAAAGTGGTAATTACTTCATATTCATCTATATCCGTATCACCTTCAATAATAAAAGTATCAGTGGTGAAGTAATGTGTCCAAGGCCCACCATTTTTTCTGATGTATAATAAGGCATAAACTTCGCCTAATTTATTTTCAGTATAGCTATAAATATCTGCATCAAAAATCACACTGAAAGTTTGGTAGAAACCATCACCGTCATAATCATCTTGAAGTAGGCTAGTTGCACCGTATATTGCAAAGTCCGCAGAGTAGTCTCGACTATTACTGCGGGATAACCCTCTTTTTTTTGCTTTATTTATTAGCTTATTTTGATTACTTAGCACTAGTTCTCTTGTTTTAGATGTTGCTCTTCCGCTAAGCTGATCAGGAGTTTCCGTTAGTTTAGCTGCCTCAATAACATTATTGTGTCGTTGATTATTAAGTTCTTTTTTTAAACCTCCTTGTGAAATAGAATATTGCTTAGTATTTAATTCATTAACATTTAATTTATTAGCAGTAAATTCACTGGCAGTAGCTTGAGTTATAACAAGTAAATTAATAGTGGCTAATAGTAACCACTTTATCGGTGAAATTGAGGTGGTTGTTCTGGTATTATTATTTGCTATGAACATGGTTTACCCTTACTTGTTTAATTTAATGGTGCTATTAAAGCGCAGTAAAGATGAATGCAAGCTGAACAATATATTCTATGCTGTGTATGAGCATGTTCAGTTTATGTTCAGTTGCGAAGAGGTATGATTTTAAATAAGCTATGGCGACTATATTTTTAACGTGCGAGTACTTGGAATAATAATGAAATTTGCTTTATCTTTACCTTCAATTTTAGTTTTTCTATATTTTGTCACTTTTTCTTTTAGCACAAATGCTCAAGGGAGCTTTTTGTATATATCCAGTTCTATTAAAGCTAATTCGACAACTAAGCAGTTGAGAGTAAACAGTAGCCAGCAAGCGGCTCAAATGGCTAAAGGTCGTTTTGGTGGCAAGGTGCTTAAAGTACAGAAAAAAAATTCTGGCTATCGTGTTAAATTAATTAAAACTGATGGCCATATAATATCTGTTTATGTTGATGCTATAACTGGCCGTATTAGTGGTGGTAAATAGCCATGCGCTTGCTACTTATTGAAGACGATCTTGCTTTGCAACAAAACTTAAATGAGCACTTAATTGCAGCTAATTATTTAGTAGATGTGGCCAGTGATGGGGAAACAGGCTTATTTCAAGGACAAGAATATCCTTATGATGCTGCTATTATTGACGTTGGCTTACCCGTTATTGATGGTATTAGTGTGATTAAATTATTGCGCGAGAAAAATATTAGCTTTCCTATTTTAGTCTTAACGGCAAGAGATAGTTGGCAGGATAAAGTCGCTGGTTTAGATGCAGGAGCAGATGATTATTTAACAAAACCTTTTCAAGCGGAAGAGCTACTAGCTCGTTTAAATGCGCTTATTCGCCGCTCGGTTGGGCAGGCAAGCCCATTAATAAAAAATGGCCCGTTAACTATTAACACTAAAAATTTGCAAGTTGAAGTGAATAGTCAAGCAGTAAAGTTAAGCAGCTCTGAGTATAAACTGCTTGAATACATGATGCTGCATTTAGATGAAGTTACCTCGAAAACGTTATTAACGGAACATATTTATGATCAAGACTTTGATCTGGATTCTAATGTTATTGAGGTTTTTATTCGTCGCTTAAGAAAAAAGTTAGACCCCAATAATAAATATGGTTTTATTGAAACGTTACGTGGCCATGGTTATAAATTAAAACGGCTGAGTAGTGAATGAATTCTCTAAAAGTTAGATTGCTATTAAGCACTCTAGTTATGACCGTGATAATGTTGCCTTTAATTGGTTTTGCCTTAACTACTGCTTTTGAACGCCAGTTAAATATATCAATTAAAAATGAACTAAAAGCGTATAGCTATTCAATTTTTACTGTTGCAGAAGTTGAAAATAATGAATTATTGATGCCTGACTCTTTATTGGAAAATCTATTTAATGTTAGTCAGTCGGGTTTATACGCACTTATAACACCTTTACCTCAAGAAAAATCACAAAGCAGGCTGCTTTGGCAGTCACAATCTTTACTTACATTATCATTGCCTGAATTGTTGCCCTATCCAGATGTAGGAAAAACTAAGTTTTCAAAAATAAATTTATCAGGCAATAATCACTTACTTTATAGCTTTAGTGTTAGCTTTTCTGATAATGGACAAGCCTTTCCTGTAACGCTTCATCTCATTAAAGATCAACAACAACTCTTGATCGCGCTTGAAGACTTCAAGGGAAAACTTTGGACATGGTTATTCGTGTTAATGCTAGTGTTTGTTTTTGTACAGATTATTTGGTTGCTCTGGACGTTAAAACCATTAACTGTGCTAACTCATGAACTTGAACACATAGAGAAAGGACAGAAGAAAGCATTAGATGCTAATTACCCACTTGAATTACAGCAAGTCACTCAACAGTTAAATACATTGCTAGCAACAGAAGAAAATCAGCGAAAACGTTATCGTAATGCTTTATCTGATTTAGCGCATAGTCTTAAAAATCCCCTTGCTGTTATTCAAAGTCAAACAGCTCAAAGTCAAACAGCTATTTCAGTAAGCACAAGCGAACAACTTCAACGAATAAATCAAATTATAGAGCATCAATTAAAAAGGGCGCAAAGTGCTGGACAGTCATCATGGTATTTAGGCATTCAGATAAGCCAAGTTGTTAAAAAACTTATTACAACTTTATCTAAAATCTATCATGACAATGATTTATTTTTTGCCATTGATATTGATGAAACTGCCAACTTTAAGGGAGATGAAGCTGATTTAATGGAGATTTTAGGCAATATTTTAGATAACGCCTGTAAAGCAGCCAAACATAAAGTAGCAATAAAGGTTTTCACCGAGGGCACAAAGTTAATTATTGAGGTTTCTGATGACGGTGAAGGGATAGAAGAGTCACAACAAAAAGTTATTCTATCTAGGGGAGGGAGGGCTGACACGTATCAAGCAGGTCATGGTATTGGTTTAGCTATCGTAAATGACTTAGTTAGCAGTTACCAAGGTCAACTATTTATCGGCAAGTCAGAAGTACTTTCTGGTGCTATCTTTACTATTATTTTTGACTTGTCTAACTAAGAGTCTAATAAATAGTCTATTATTAAGTTACATGTCTATGCATTTTGGTCAGAGAATAAGCATAAAAGCTTCACTTCTCCTGTAGGTCGGCATTTATGCCGTCAACTTGACGGGCAGGACAATAATGTTCAGGACAATAACATCTCCTGCATTGTCTAATAAGGTATATCCATATACCGTTAAAGCCCGACCTTGTATGATTAATTCTACTGATTATTTATACTAAGTAACAGTATCTACATAGTAAATCAACACGACATTTTGTCGAGGCAAGCATCGACCTACATAGGAAATTATCTTGGTGTTTGTAGGTCGGCACGAGTGGAGCGAGGCCCGACAATTTGTC
>JADGDH010000054.1:3757-5234 GCA_016745015.1 Colwellia sp. | reverse complement strand
TCTTGGTGTTTGTAGGTCGGCACGAGTGGAGCGAGGCCCGACAATTTGTCGAGAATAATGCGTCGAGGCAAGCACCGACCTTGTAAGCTGAACTATTTACATAAGCATGTTAAGTTATTCAGCTTGTGTTCAGTTTAGTTTTGTTATCTTTGTCACTTAGAATTAGTCATAAGGATCACAATGATGAAACATTTCATTTTTTTATTTATTCTTTTATTTGGTTTTGTATTTAGTGTATTAGTGAGCTTTTCCACATTTTCACAACAAGAGCAGCAAAACTACCAAAAAGATAAACAAGACTTTAGTGAGGCAGAGTTAGCTCAAATGTTAGCGCCTATCGCTTTGTACCCTGATAGTTTACTAACACATATTTTAATTTCTTCAACATATCCTATTGAAATCGTTGAAGCTCATCGGTGGTTAAAAAAGAACGATAAGCTTAATTCAGCGCAAATAGCGCAATCAATTGAAAATTTTGATTGGGATGCGAGTGTAAAGGCGCTAGTGTCATTTGAACAAATACTTAGTCGCTTAAGCGAAGACTTAAGCTGGATGCAGCAACTAGGCGATGCTTTTTTACAAGACGAAATAAGCGTGTTAGAAAGTATACAGGCGCTAAGGGAGCAAGCTAAGATTGCTGGTAATCTTGAGAAAATGGATAATATGGATGTTAGCTACACAGATAATAATATTATTATTGAGCCAGTAGAAAAAGAAATAGTTTATGTGCCTTATTATGATACACGCATGGTCTATGGAAATTGGTATTGGTCATCATACCCACCTGTATATTGGACGCCATACCATAATGTTTATGTGAGCCACTACAACCCTTTTTATTGGCATTCAGGTATTCACATTTCTTTTAATTATTTCTTTAGTGCATTTCATTGGCATAATCGCCATGTTGTTGTGGTTAACCCGTATAAATCCCATCATCGTTACTACCATCAGCGCCCTCGTCGATTAATTGCTCAAGGGGGCTATGCTAAACGTTGGTCACACAAACCTGCCCATAGAAGAGGGGTTGCTTATAGAACGAAACAGACTAGGCAAAAATATTATAGAAGTTATAAAAAAACTGATAAATTCCACAAAGGAAAAAAGTTATCACATTACACTCAACGTGATTTCAAGAAACGTTTGTCGCCAAATAGTCAACTTTCCAATAAAAGAAAAAGTGATAAAGGTCATGCGAGGCATGATGAGAGTTTACGAGGTAAGTCTGAGCAATATTCTACTAATGTTAAACATAAAGAACCTCGTCAGAAAAAAGGCTTTAGCCAAAAAAACAATGTAAAAAAAGTGCCACCTAAAAAGCACCAATACACTACTAATAAACATCAGACTGCCAATAAAAATCATAGCACCATCAAAGAGAGAAACCACAATTACTCGAATAGAAAAAAGCATCAACAAATTGCGTCAGTAAAAAGGCATCATAAAAATAGAGTTAAATCTAGGAATTAAATCTAGG
>JADGDH010000054.1:1528-3657 GCA_016745015.1 Colwellia sp. | reverse complement strand
TTAAATCTAGGAATTAAATCTAGGTGTTAACTGGGGCGAATGTTAAGAAGTTTAAGTCTATAGTTATTCTTCTTGAAAGTTTGGAAGTACTCCGCTACGGCTATGCTCAAATACAAGGGAAGTTTCTACTGTGGTAACTTCCTCCCGAGAAGTGATATTTTTAAAAACAAACTGACGTAAGTGTTCACTGTCTTTTACCGACATATGAATGTAATAATCATAGCTACCACCCATATGATAAAGGTTTAAAATTTCAGGATGTTGCAATAAATCATCACGGAATTGGTTAACAATTTGCTCTGAGTAAGGTTGTAAACGAATAGCCGCAATCGCTTCTATATTACCGCCAATGGTATTTAAATTAACATCAATAAAGGCACCTTTTATCACACCATTTTGTTTTAAACGCTTTACTCGCTCTAAGCAAGTTGATGGCGCAATGCCTATTTTTTCTGCTAATTCCTTATTGGTAACATCTGCATCGTTATATAAAAGAGTTAAAATGCGAAGATCTATATTATCGAGTTTTTTCATTTGTTACCTATAAATTTAATTTAACTTCTTTAAGATAAATATTACACTTAATTAAACCAACAAAACCAGTGTTAAAGCAATATATTTAAACTTATGACGTATCATGGGTATATACCGAATTAATTTTATATTTTAGTCGTTAATATTGTTTTTTGCTGTGATAAGATCGTTACAAATGAAAACATCGATAAAGTTTGCTACTACCCACTATTGTGACATATTATGACGATATCTCTTAATATTATGACTTCTAGCTAGAAAAATAAAAAGGCTTATTCTATGACTTTGCTTTGGATACCCTTGCTATCCTTATTTGGCAGTATTATTTCTTCAATGACGGGTAAATTAACACGTAATCAATCAACTGGTTTGACGTTGTTAATGCCAATCACCGCATTATTAATAATGATTAGCTTAGCACCTGCTGTTTTTTCTGGCGAAGTTATTCGACAAACAATTTCCTGGATTCCTTTACTCGGTATAGATATCGCCTTTCGTTTAGATGGCTTAGCGTTGTTGTTTGTTTTTATGATCTTAGGTATTGGTATATTAGTGATCTTTTATGCTCGTTATTACCTAAGTAGTAATGATTCTATGCCTAAGCTTTATGCTTATTTGATGTTATTTATGACAGCGATGCTTGGTATTGTTATGTCAAATAATATCATTCAGCTTTGGCTCTTTTGGGAGCTTACCAGTATTAGCTCTTTTTTGTTAATTAGCTATTGGTGGCACAAATCAGAAGCGCGTCAAGGTGCTATTATGGCTTTAGCCGTAACTGGTGGAGGAGGTTTAGCATTGCTTGCGGGCTTGCTTTTATTGGGTAATATTGTTGGCAGTTATAATTTGGATATTATTTTAGCCAGCAGAGAACTTATACAAGCACATGCTTGGTATGAAGTAACCTTAATATTAATACTGCTTGGTGCTTTCACCAAGTCGGCACAATTTCCCTTTCATTTTTGGTTACCCCATGCAATGGCGGCGCCGACCCCAGTAAGTGCTTATTTGCACTCGGCTACAATGGTAAAGGCGGGGATCTTCTTATTAGCGCGCTTTTATCCTGCTTTAGCGGGTACTGATATATGGTTTATTATTGTCAGTTTAACCGGACTAGCGACACTATTATTTGGTGCTTATATGGCATTATTTAAACATGATTTGAAAGGTTTATTAGCTTATTCAACCATCAGTCATTTAGGTTTGATCACCTTGTTATTCGGCTTAGATACTAAGCTTGCGGCAGTAGCGGCTATTTTTCATATAATTAATCACGCAACATTTAAAGCCTCATTATTTATGGCAACAGGCATTATTGACCATGAAACGGGTACACGTGACATGCGAAAACTCAATGGTATGTGGCGGTTTATGCCTTATACTGCAACGTTAGCAATGGTTGCAGCAGCAGCAATGGCAGGTGTACCTCTATTAAACGGTTTCTTGTCTAAAGAAATGTTTTTTGCTGAGACCTTACATCAACAATTACTCGGGTCTATGTCTTGGCTTATTCCTGTATTTGCTACAATTGCTGGCGCTTTAGCTGTCGCTTATTCCGCACGTTTTATTCATGATGTATTTTTTAATGGTGAGCC
>JADGDH010000054.1:0-1428 GCA_016745015.1 Colwellia sp. | reverse complement strand
CTTATGCTGGCATTGTTTTTCTTACCGCAGCACTCACCAAAGGAGTCTAGCTCTACACGTGTGGTGCGTGATTTAGGTATATCAACGGCTTTGGGTGTTGTTGTTGGTAGTATCTGTTATGCATTAATTACCCGCCCACTTGACTCTATCTCAGACTTTTTCTTAGCTAATGCTAAAACTGGTGGCGGAGGCACTAATGTTGTTAATGTTATTTTGGTCGACTTTAGAGGCTTTGATACGTTAGGTGAAATTTGTGTACTGGGAATTGCCGCATTAGGTATTTATAAGGTACTTGTGAATTTACCGTTATTTATTCCTACTAGTGATAGTGAAGGACGACCTTGGGCGAAAGAGCGCTACCCTGTTTTATTGTCTAGTATTTCTCAATCATTACTGCCTTTGGCATTATTAGTTTCGTTTTATATTTTCTTACGTGGGCATAATCTTCCTGGTGGAGGATTTATTGCAGGTTTAGTGACTGCTGTCGCATTTATTTTGCAATACATAGCACATGGTTCAAATTGGATTGCTGAACGCCTAACTATTAACTACCGCAAGATCATCGCATTAGGGATTACCATTGCATTATTTACTGGCGTTGGCAGTTGGTTCTTTGGTAGGCCCTTTATGACCACTTGGTTTGATTACTTCGATATTCCTTTTATTGGTGAAATTGAACTCGCCAGTGCCTTGGTATTTGACTTAGGTGTATATATTACTGTCGTTGGTTCTACATTATTGATTTTGGCAAGCCTCGGACAATTAACGACTAACGAACCTAGAGAAGAGGAGAGTATTTAATGGAATTACTTTATGCATCCTGTGTTGGGCTTTTAGTGTCTTGTGGCGTATTTTTAATATTACGTTCTAGAACTTTCCCTGTTGTATTAGGGCTAACTATGTTTTCTTACGCGGTTAATTTATTTTTATTTTCCTCTGGGCGCCTTAGCGTTAATAAAGCTGCAGTGCTTGGTTATAGTTCTGAATATGCTGATCCACTGCCACAAGCTTTTGTGTTAACTGCGATTGTTATCGGTTTTGCAATGACTGCCTTTGTGGTTATTCTAGCTATCAGAGGGCGAGCAGATTTAGGTAATGACCATGTAGATGGACAGGCTCCTGATAAAAATAAAAAGGTTAACGTATGATTCAGCATTTAACCTCTTTACCTGTTTTATTGCCAATGTTGGCAGGCGTTATTTTATTGATGCCACTCTTTGGTAAAAATAAAACCAGCAGAAGAATTACTTCGGTAGTATTAAGTCTAATCATATTTTTAGTTTCATTGGCTTTATTACTTAAAGTTCAAGCCGAAGGTACTCAAGTTTATGCAATCGGCGATTGGAGTGCACCTTTTGGCATTGTTTTAGTCGCTGATCCGCTATCTACCTTGTTAGTGTGCTTAACGACCTTGCTTGGTGTTGTTTG
>JADGDH010000203.1 GCA_016745015.1 Colwellia sp. | reverse complement strand
TAAGCAAAAACCACTAATAACTTGACACTAGGCTCTTTGACCTATAGAATTTCGCGACCCTATATTCTGTGCCTAGTAGACACTGGATTTTAAGGTGGGATTTTTCACGTTTATTAGTCGATAATTTGGCAAACTTAGCCCTATAAATTATCTAATGTTTTAACTAATCAGGAGCTATAATGGCAACTATTAACCAACTAGTACGTAAACCACGTGTTAGACAGGTAACAAAAAGTAACGTTCCGGCGTTACAAGCCTGCCCACAACGTCGTGGCGTATGTACTCGTGTGTATACAACTACACCAAAAAAACCTAACTCAGCATTACGTAAAGTTGCTCGTGTTCGTTTAACTAACGGCTTCGAAGTAACTTCATATATTGGTGGTGAAGGTCATAACTTACAAGAGCATAGCGTGATTTTAATCCGTGGTGGTCGTGTTAAAGATTTACCAGGTGTGCGTTATCACACCGTTCGTGGCGCACTAGATTGTTCAGGTGTAAGCGACAGAAGACAAGGCCGTTCTAAGTACGGTGCTAAACGACCTAAATCTTAAGTTTCCCTTTCATTTACTTATAGCAAGTAAAAAGATAAGAAACGTTAAGTAAGGCCAAATTAAAATTTTTAAAATTTATATATTTTGGGTAAAACCTGAATAACACGGAGAATTAAGATGCCAAGAAGACGCGTCGTAGGGCAACGTAAAATATTGCCAGATCCTAAGTTCCATAACGAACTTTTAGCAAAATTTATCAACATCCTAATGGTTGATGGTAAAAAATCTACTGCCGAAAAAATTGTATACGGTGCACTAGATATTTTGTCTGAGAAACAAACTGAAAAAGAACATTTAGAGCTTTTTGAAACAGCTTTAGATAACATCCGTCCACAAGTTGAGGTTAAGTCTCGTCGTGTTGGTGGTTCTACTTATCAGGTTCCAGTTGAAGTACGTCCAGTGCGTCGTAATGCACTAGCCATGCGTTGGTTAGTTGAAGCAGCTCGTAAACGTGGTGAAAAATCAATGGCTCAGCGCCTAGCTAACGAAATGTTAGATGCGTCTGACAGCAAAGGTTCAGCGGTTAAGAAACGTGAAGACGTTCACCGTATGGCTGAAGCTAATAAAGCGTTCGCTCACTACCGCTGGTAAGCTAGTAGTAATGTTTGAACGTATTACTTGCTTAAGGGAAAACTCCCTTAAACAAGTATATGGCTAGCAAGAGTTTCTCTTGCTAGCCATACTTGTTTTTATGGAACGAATAAAAACAATTTTGAATAATAGCTAAATTAACTAAAAATTTACACAGTGAATATTTAGTTAATTTAATTATGTAAGCGCTTAACTTTAAGAAAGTAATTGTGCTGAAATACTATTAATGAGGAATGTAAATTGGCCCGTATCACCCCTATAGAGCGCTACCGTAATATCGGTATTTGTGCGCACGTAGATGCAGGTAAAACCACCACCACGGAGCGTGTACTTTTTTACACGGGTCTTTCTCATAAGATCGGTGAAGTGCATGATGGTGCAGCTACCATGGATTGGATGGAGCAAGAGCAAGAGCGTGGTATTACTATAACCTCGGCAGCAACGACTTGTTTCTGGAAGGGAATGGAAGGGCAATTTAACGACCACCGTATTAATATCATTGATACGCCAGGTCATGTTGATTTTACCATTGAAGTAGAACGTTCATTACGTGTACTTGATGGCGCAGTATTGGTTTTGTGTGCGTCATCTGGCGTACAACCACAAACAGAAACTGTTTGGCGCCAAATGGAAAAATACGCGGTTCCACGTATAGTTTTTGTCAATAAGATGGACAGAACTGGCGCAGATTTTTTATCTGTTGTAGAGCAATTGAAAGATCGTTTAGGTGCTAATGCTGTGCCTATGCATTTGGCTATTGGAGCAGAAGAAGAGTTTAATGGTGTTGTTGATTTAATCAAAATGAAAGCAATTAATTGGTCTGAAGAAGATCAAGGGATGACTTTTACTTATGAAGACATTCCTGCTGATATGCTTGAATTGGCTGAAGAATGGCGTGAAAATTTAGTCTCAGAAGCCGCTGAAGCCAACGAAGAATTAATGGATAAATACCTTGAAGAAGGTGAGTTAACGGAAGCTGAAATTAAAGCAGGTTTACGTGCAAGAACGCTGGCAAACGAACTAATATTATGTAGTTGTGGTAGTGCATTTAAAAACAAAGGCGTGCAAGCAGTGCTTGATGCTGTCATTGAATTTTTACCTTCACCAACTGAAGTTGCTGCGATTACGGGAATCAATGATGACAAGAACGAAACTGAAGGTTCACGTCCAGCAGATGACAATGAACCGTTTTCTGCCTTAGCATTCAAAATTGCGACTGATCCTTTTGTTGGTACATTGACATTCTTCCGTGTTTATTCAGGTGTTGTTAAAACAGGTGACAGTGTTTTCAATCCAATTAAAGATAAAAAAGAACGTTTTGGCCGCATTGTACAAATGCATGCTAACGACAGGCAAGAAATCAAAGAAGTTCGTGCTGGTGATATTGCTGCCGCTATTGGCTTAAAAGATGTCACTACGGGTGATACCTTGTGTGATTCAGGTAAAATTATTACGTTAGAACGTATGGAGTTTCCGGAACCTGTAATTTCTGTTGCGGTAGAGCCACGAACGCTTGCAGCTCAAGAAAAAATGGGTGTTGCTTTAGGTAAGCTAGCCGCAGAAGATCCATCATTTAGAGTACATACTGATGATGAAACAGGACAGACCATCATTTCAGGCATGGGTGAGCTACACTTAGATATTCTTGTTGAACGTATGAAGCGTGAGTTTGGTGTTGAATGCAATGTGGGTAATCCCCAAGTTTCGTACCGTGAAACAATTCGCAGTAGTGTGGAAGTTGAAGGTAAGTTCATTCGTCAATCTGGTGGTAAAGGACAGTTTGGCCATGTTTGGCTGAAAATGGAGCCAAATGAGGAAGGCGCTGGTTTTGAGTTTGTTAATGAAATCGTTGGTGGATCAGTACCAAAAGAATTTATTCCTGCAGTAGAAAAGGGTTGTAAAGAGCAAATGGATAGTGGCGTTTTAGCTGGTTATCCATTATTAGACATAAAAGTTACGCTTTATGACGGCTCTTTTCATGATGTTGACTCTAATGAGATGGCATTTAAAGTTGCTGCATCTATGGGTTTTAGAAAAGGTGCACTTGAAGCAAGTCCTGTTATTTTAGAGCCAATAATGAAGGTTGAAGTCTCAACACCAGAAGCTAATATGGGTGATGTAGTTGGTGATTTAAATCGTCGTCGCGGAATGATAGATGGCATGGACGAAGGTCCTGCAGGTTCGAAAATTGTAAATGCATTGGTACCCTTAGCCGAAATGTTTGGTTATGCTACCGACTTGCGTAGTGCTACACAAGGCCGTGCATCTTACTCTATGGAGTTTCAGCAGTATAATGAAGCACCGAAATTGGTAGCACAAAAAATAATGGAAACTCGCTAGAGTTTTCATACGCTTGTTTAACAGGCAAAATTTACAACAGGCAAAGTCATTTTGACTGCGCTTTTAATTTTTATAGTAAACTAAACTTTTTAAGGTATTTTAAAATGGCTAAAGAAAAATTTGAACGTAATAAACCGCACGTTAACGTTGGTACAATCGGACACGTTGATCACGGTAAAACAACATTAACA
>JADGDH010000053.1:13057-17800 GCA_016745015.1 Colwellia sp. | reverse complement strand
CTATTAATAATGGTGGACGATACTGGGCTTGAACCAGTGACCCCCGCCTTGTAAGGGCGGTGCTCTCCCAACTGAGCTAATCGTCCGACATATTATTTATGTTCTACTTTAAGCAAAAGTGGCGGAGTGGACGGGACTCGAACCCGCGACCCCCGGCGTGACAGGCCGGTATTCTAACCAACTGAACTACCACTCCGCAAATATTGCTTAATTTTAAGTTTTTACGGTACTTTAACCGTAATAAATATAAGTGGCGGAGTGGACGGGACTCGAACCCGCGACCCCCGGCGTGACAGGCCGGTATTCTAACCAACTGAACTACCACTCCGCAGAATATATTTATTTTCGAGTTTATCACAAAACAGTGAACGGGACTCGAACCCGCGATAAACCATCCGGTGTGACAGGCCGCTTTCGTTTAAAAAAAAGCTAACCAACTGAACTACCACTCCGCAAAATTTTGCTTAATTTCAAATTTTTATACAGGTTATGTTCCTGTTTAAACAAGTGGCGGAGTGGACGGGACTCGAACCCGCGACCCCCGGCGTGACAGGCCGGTATTCTAACCAACTGAACTACCACTCCGCGATATTTGTTTACTCAAAGCACCTTTATAAATAAAGATGGTGGACGATACTGGGTTTGAACCAGTGACTGGCGCGGGTTGTAAAGAGTAGAAGGTGTTTAACCTTTATCTTACTTTTCGTGCTAGCTGTCTACTTTATCATTATCTATTAAAGATGGTGGACGATACTGGGCTTGAACCAGTGACCCCCGCCTTGTAAGGGCGGTGCTCTCCCAACTGAGCTAATCGTCCGTCTCTGTGGGGGCGTATTATAGGCAGATCCAAAAAGCTGTCAACATAAAAGCTACTAAAATGGCTAATTTTTTTTAAATAAGCTGCTGTTTGATTTTTTTTTGTTCGTTACGGCGTTTTTGTCTGCATTATTAAGGTAAATTCACAATTATAGCTATTTGTTGCAAACAAGCCTTGTTAAAAGGTGAATTAAGTTAAGCACAATGATAAAATGTCGACAATTTTTAGACCTATTTGTTTTTCTAGGCACTTACTCTTTGTAGCCTAGGCTTTTGATATTGAGAATTTTATGACTTTAACTACTCGTTTTGCTCCTAGCCCTACAGGTTATTTACACGTTGGTGGTGCACGTACCGCATTGTATAGCTGGCTTTATGCACAAAAAAATGGCGGCGATTTTATTCTTCGTATTGAAGATACCGATATAGAGCGTTCAACTCAAGCGTCTGTTGATGCCATTATGGATGGTATGAATTGGTTAAACCTAGAATGGAATCATGGCCCATACTTTCAAACTAAACGTTTTGATCGTTATAAAGAAGTTATTGATCAATTACTTGAATCTGGCAATGCTTATCGTTGTTATAGCACTGTGGAAGAAATAGAAGTAATGCGTGAAGAGGCTAAGGCTAAAGGTGAAATAGAAAAATATAATGGTTTATGGCGTGAACGTACTGACTACCCTGCAGATAAGCCATTTGTCATTCGTTTCAAAAATCCACTTGAGGGTGATGTTGTTATTCAAGATATGGTTAAAGGCGATATTACTATTAGTAATGAACAACTTGATGATTTAATTATTGCTCGCTCTGACGGCACGCCAACTTATAACTTAACTGTTGTAGTCGATGATTGGGATATGAAAGTAAGCCATGTAGTACGTGGTGATGATCATATTAGTAATACGCCAAAGCAAATAAATATTCTTGCTGCTTTAGGCGCTGATATTCCTGAATATGCACATATACCGATGATTTTAGGTGATGACGGTAAGCGTTTATCTAAACGTCATGGTGCCGTGGGCGTTATGCAATATCGTGATGACGGTTATTTACCTGAAGCTTTGCTAAACTATTTAGTACGTTTAGGTTGGTCACATGGTGACAAGGAAATATTTTCTCGTAAAGAAATGATTGAATTGTTTGATTTGAAAGATTGTAACCGTGCTCCATCAGGTTTTAATACCGACAAACTTATTTGGGTAAACCAACATTATATGAAAACCCTAGCACCTGAGTATGTGGCAGAGCACTTAGCGTGGCACATGAAAGAGCAGGGTATTAATACGGAAAATGGGCCTGCGTTAGCAGAAGTTGTAAAAGTGCAGGCCGACAGAGTTAAAACATTAAAAGAAATGGCTGAAATTTCTCGCTATTTTTATGAAGATTTTTCTGAACTTGATGCTAAAGCGGTGAAAAAGCATTTACGTCCAGTAGTGAAAGAGCCGTTATTATTAGTTAAGACTAAGCTTGCTGCATTAACTGATTGGCAACCTGCGTTAATTCATGCGGCTATTAATGATACTGCTGAAGAATTAGAGGTAGGCATGGGTAAAGTGGGTATGCCACTTCGTGTTGCTGCAACGGGCGGTGGTAACTCACCTTCACTTGACATTACTTTAGCGCTGCTTGACAAGGACAAAGTACTTGCGCGTATTGATAAAGCATTAGTCGTTGTTGAAGAGCGTATTGCTAATAGTTAATAGCAGTTTTTTATTGAAGTTTTATAACTTTAAGTTACGTGTTAGGAGAGATGAGTGCAGTTTAAAGATTTTGGTTTAGAAAATAAGTTAATGAGTACTGTAGAACATTTGGGTTTTACAGCGCCTACTGAAATTCAGCAACAAGCAATACCTGCTGCAATGCAAGGACATGATCTTATTGCCTCATCAAAAACAGGCTCAGGTAAAACTTTGGCGTTTATTATTCCTGCTTTACAACGTTTATCTAAAAATCGTGCCTTGTCTAAGCGAGACCCTCGTGTGGTCATTTTAACGCCAACAAGAGAGTTAGCTAAACAAGTGTTTAGCCAATTGCGCTTATTTACTTCTAATACTCAATTTAAAGCGGTACTTATTTTAGGGGGAGAAAACTTTAATGACCAAGTGAAGGTATTAGAGAAAGAGCCTCATTTTATTGTTGCTACTCCTGGGCGTTTGGCTGATCATTTAACTCAAGGACATTTCTATTTAAATGGTTTGGAGTTATTAATTTTAGATGAAGCTGATCGCATGCTTGATTTAGGCTTTGCTAAGGAATTAAGTCAAATTAATAAGGCTGCCGATCATCGTAAGCGTCAAACGTTACTATTCTCTGCCACATTAGAACATGCACAGGTCAATGATTTCGCAAAAGAGCTGCTCAAAAAACCTAAGCGTATTGCCATTGGCGGCGCTTTTACCGAGCATAAAGATATAAATAAGCGTTTTTATTTAGCTGATAATCTCAACCATAAAGAATCTTTATTAAAGTATATTTTAAGCAATGAAACTTATCAGCAGGTTATTATTTTTACAGCAACGCGCAGTGACACTGAACGTTTAGCTAATATGCTTATTAGCGAAGATTTAAATGCAGTTGCGTTAAGTGGAGAGTTAAACCAAGGCCAACGTAATCAAATTATGGAAAGTTTTAGTAAAGGGCAAAATAAAATATTAGTGACGACAGATTTAGCCTCACGAGGTTTAGATTTGGTCAATGTATCAATGGTTATTAATTTTGATATGCCAAAGCATGCAGAAGAGTTTATTCACCGAATTGGTCGTACTGGTCGTGCTGGTAGTAAAGGTGACGCTATCGCTTTTGTTGGTCCTAAAGATTGGCTAAGCTTTAAAAATGTTGAGGGCTTGTTAGAACAAACTATTAAATTTGATCAAGTAGATGGTTTAAAAGCGAAGTTTAAAGGCTTAAAACCTAAAGTAATCAAAACTAAAATAGATAGTACTAAAGCTAAGAAAGAAACCAAAAAACAAGTACCTAAAAAGAAAAAAGCGCCAAAGAAGGTGTTTCATGCAGCGAAAGATGTTGGCGATATGCCGGTAATCAAGCGTAAAAAAACATTATCAGCAGAACAATTAGAGAATAGTGATTTGGATGAAGTTGAATAATATTTTAAATGTTTTTTGTTTAGCCTTTATACTGCTGTTATTAAGTACTCAATTACATGCAAATAGTAATGCTATTAAAAGCATTACTATAGCCGCGCCTATAAGTGCACCTTTTGTTTTTAAAGACACAAAAGGAAAACCACAAGGTTTTTTAGTTGAACTGTTTAAATTGGTTGAGCAAAAAACAGGAATGAAAGCGACTGTCTCTATTATGCCTTGGGCTCGTGCCATGCACGAAGTTAAAGTTGGCCATATAGATGCGCTGATGCCGACAATTTACACTGATGAACGGGCACAGTTTTTAACATTTTCTAAAATCCCGTTAATAGAGTTTCAAACTGTACTCTTAAAGCTTGCTGAAGATGAACTTATTGTTGATGATATAACTCAGTTAGGCACAGAGAAAGTTATTGTTAAAATTCGTGGTATGAGTATGGGAAAAGTATTTGATGATGCTGAAAAAGCACAGCAAATAAAAGTGATTGAAGTACGAGACTTTGATCATGCTATTCAAATGTTAGCGCAGTCACGTGTTGATTTGGTTGCCAGTGTAGACTATATATCTAATTCATCTCTTAAAAGACTTAACTTACAAGATAAAATCGATACCTTAATATTTTCAGATGAAAAAACATTGGCTTATTTGGCTTTTTTCAAAGCTTATGAAAATAAAAAAGGAATTGATGAACTTATGGAACAAATTAAGAATGTTGAAGGTACAGTGCAATATCAGGCATTGGTAGATAAATACTTAAAATAGAAAAGCTAACGGCATTTAATTTTAGTCATCAACATTGTTTACAAGCATTATTTACAAGCA
>JADGDH010000053.1:0-12957 GCA_016745015.1 Colwellia sp. | reverse complement strand
TTTACAAGCATTATTTACAAGCAACATTTAAAAACATTATTCATCAATTAACTGATTCAGCATAAAGTTGCTGTTACTATCGCCTAACTTTTCTTTTAAATAAGGTAATACTTCATTCATTTGTGCGGCCAACTGCCAAGGTGGGTTAACAATGAATAAACCAGTACCTGTCATGCCATATTCATCGCTATCTTCTGATAAACAAAACTCAATTTGCAGTAAGTTTTTAATATTATTGTTAAACGCTTTATTAGTGAAAGCTCTTTTCATTTCTTCTACTAACTCACGCTTAACTACAGGGTACCAAAGAATATAAGTGCCTGTAGCAAACTTTTTATAAGACTTTATTATCGTGTTAACGGCTTTTTGATAATCTTCTTTTAGCTCATAAGGTGGATCAATTAAAACAACACCACGACGGCTTGGTGGTGGTAATAAACCTAAAACACCTTGATAACCATCACGTTGCTTAATAAACGTTTTTTTCCAACGGTAACAAAAATCTGTTAAGTGTTTAATATCAGTAGAATGTAACTCAAATAAGTGAGTGCTGTCTTGACGGCGTATAAATCGTTTAGCAATACCTGGTGAACCAGGATATAAATCGAGATCACTTGTATTGCTATCAGGATTAAGTTCACTAATTAAATTAATATAAGGTTGCAAAGCCTCTGGAATATTTTCTTCGTTGATTAGTTTCGCAATGCCATCTTTATATTCACCAGTTTTTTGTGCATATTCATTACTAAGCTGATACATGCCAGCACCTGAGTGGCTATCAATATAATGAAAACCCTTTTCTTTACGGGTCATATAGTCAAGTACGAGTGTTAAAACACTGTGTTTTAACACATCAGCAAAATTTCCTGCATGGAAGGCATGGCGATAACTTAACAAAAAATATTCCTTTTAGATGGTGAAAAGCGCTGTAATATTTTAAGCATTACAGCATTACAGCATTACAGCATTAAAGTAGCTTTACGTTTGGCTTGCTAAATACTCATCATAAGTGCCAGCAAAGTCTACATATCCGTCTTTAGTTAGCTCAATAATACGCGTGGCGATAGTTGAAACAAATTCACGGTCATGACTAACGAAAAACAAGGTACCTTCGTACTGCTCTAATGCCATGTTCAATGATTCAATAGACTCCATATCCATGTGGTTGGTCGGTTCATCTAGCACTAAAATATTAGGGTTTTGCATCATTAATTTACCAAATAACATTCTGCCTTTTTCGCCACCAGATAGTACGCTAACCATCTTTTTAATATCGTCGGCAGAAAAAAGTAAGCGACCTAAATAGCCACGAACTGCTTGTTCATCGTCGGTTGGTTGGCGCCATTGGCTCATCCATTCAAATAAATTCATATCTGTTTCAAATTCATATTCGTGATCTTGAGCATAGTAACCAATGTTGACATTTTCAGACCAAGTAAACTCACCTGAGCTTAACTCATAACCAACTTCATTCATTAAGGTACGTAAAAAAGTCGTTTTACCAATACCATTTTCACCAATTATTGCCACTCGTTCACCCACTTCTACGAGTGCAGATATGTCTTTAAGAATATGAGTATCATCAAAACTTTTGTTTAACTTATCTATTACAAGGGCATTACGAAAAAGTTTCTTTTCTTGATTAAAACGTATAAAAGGATTACTACGGCTAGAAGCCTTTACTTCGTCGAGCTGAATTTTATCAATTTGCTTAGCACGTGAGGTTGCTTGTTTTGCTTTTGATGCATTTGCTGAGAAGCGTGCAACGAATGCTTGTAGCTCACCAATTTGTGCTTTTTTCTTAGCATTGTCTGATAATAAGCGTGCTCTTGCTTGCGTTGCTGCCAACATATATTCGTCGTAGTTACCTGGATAAACACGCAGTTCACCGTAATCTAAATCAGCCATATGTGAACAAACACTGTTTAAAAAATGTCTATCATGCGAAATGATGATCATGGTTGAGTCACGTTCATTTAATGTTTCTTCAAGCCATTGAATGGTATGAATGTCCAAGTTATTGGTTGGCTCATCAAGTAGTAAAATATCAGGATCAGAAAACAATGCTTGGGCAAGTAGAATACGTAATTTAAAACCAGGGGCAATTTCGCTCATTAAACCGTAATGTTGTTCAACAGGAATGCCAACCCCCATCAATAATTCACCTGCACGACTTTCTGCAGAATAGCCATCCATTTCAGCATATTCAGACTCTAAATCACCCACTTTCATGCCGTCAGCTTCACTCATTTCAGGCAAAGCATAAATGCGATCGCGCTCTTCTTTTACCGCCCATAGCTCAGTATGTCCCATAATTACGGTATCAATAACACTGTAAGCTTCAAAAGCAAACTGATCTTGACGCAATTTACCTAAGCGTTCACCTGTATCTAAGCTAACGTTACCTGAAGTTTGCTCTAAATCTCCGCCTAAAATTTTCATGAAAGTGGATTTACCACAACCATTAGCACCAATTAAACCATAGCGGTTACCGCCACCAAATTTATGTGAAATGTTTTCAAAGAGCGGTTTTGCTCCGAACTGCTGAGTGATGTTATTTGCTGCTAACATGTGCTTTTTATCCTTTATTTCTATTTTGAACTTTAGCTTTGTTTAGTTTTCGTTTGCTAGGTGTTCGGTCATTAAATTGGTCGTTGCTAAAACGCGTTAAGCCTTTGCTTGTTTTCGTTTTATTGCTGGAGTTATTTGTTCTCTGCCCTGGACTACTTTTAAAACCTTGGGCGTTATTTTTACCTTGCCGCTTATCATTGTTTTGACTGCGTTGTTCATTGCGTGTTTCTCTAGGTACTAAACAGTTTGGTGCTGAACCAATTAATTTACTTAAGCCCATTTTAGTTAATGCAGTACGTATTTCTGGCCAGTTATTTTGATCGTGATAACGTAAAATAGCTTTATGTAATCGTCTTTGTATCGTGCCTTTAGGTACAGTTATCGTACCATCTTTTTTAGCCAAATTTTTACTGGTGATGTTACGCAGTGAATTTAGTTCAGTATGGTAAAGGGTAGTGGCATTTGCCAATGGCGATGGATAGAAGTTTTGTACCTGATCCAATTTGAAATTGTTTTCTTTAAGCCATAGAGCCAAATTCACCATATCTCTATCTGTTGTACCTGGGTGCGCTGATATAAAGTAAGGAATTAAATACTGTTTTTTACCCGCTAGTTTAGAGTAGTGATCAAACATTTCTTTAAATTTATCATAACTGCCCATACCTGGTTTCATCATGTTATTTAAAGGGCCATCTTCAGTGTGCTCAGGGGCGATTTTTAAATAACCACCAACATGATGTGTGGCTAACTCTTTAACGTACTCAGGATCTTGTATCGCTAAATCGTAACGAACACCAGAAGCTATAAGTACTTTCTTAATACCTTTCACCTTTCTTGCTTTACGATAAAGTTCAATGGTTGGCGTGTGGTCAGTATCTAAATGCCCACAAATAGTAGGCCATACACACGAAGGTTTACGACAGGTGGCTTCTGCTTTTTCACTTTTACAATTAAGTTGATACATATTGGCGGTTGGCCCGCCTAAATCTGAAATTACGCCCGTAAAACCAGGAACTTTTACTTTAATATCTTCAATCTCAGCAATAATAGATTCATGAGATCGAGATTGAATAATTCGACCTTCATGTTCAGTAATAGAGCAAAAAGTACAGCCACCAAAACAGCCACGCATAATATTAATGGAGGTTTTGATCATGTCATAAGCAGGAATTTTTGCTTTACCGTAACTAGGATGAGGAACACGTTGATAAGGCAAGCCAAATACGCCATCCATTTCATCTTGAGATAATGGTTTTGCTGGTGGGTTTAACCAAATAATACGTGATCCATGGCTTTGTACTAAAGGTTTAGCTGAAGTTGGGTTAACTTCTTGGTGAAAAATTCGTGAAGCATGAGCGTACAATATCTTGTTATCTTTTACCTGTTCAAAAGTTGGTAAATTGATATAAGTACTTTCCCAAGGCTTTGCTTTTTTCGCCCATGTCTTATTACGAGAATAGCTGTTTTTAGTGTCACTATTTTTAGTAGCAACATCTTTAGTAAAACTAAGCTCAGCTATATTAATCACTTGTGCTGTTTTAGTTACATCAGTTAAATTAGTATTTACACTTGCTGCTTGAGATTCATTATCGCTACAGCTTTCTGGTGTTATTTCTTCATAAGGATTAGCAATAGGATCTATCTTTCCTGGCCTGTCGATATTGCGCGAATCTATACCTTTCCAACCAGGTAGGGCATGGTTGGCAAGAAAAGCACTACCGCGAACATTAGTGATTTTTTTTACGTCTTCGCCACGGGCAATGCGATGAGCTATTTCAATTAATGGACGCTCTGCATTGCCATAAATCAATAGATCAGCTTTTGAGTCAAAAAGCACCGAGCGACGTACTTTATCTGACCAATAATCATAATGAGCAATACGTCGTAAGCTGGCTTCTATACCTCCAATGACAACAGGTACTCCTTTGAAAGCTTCTTTACATCGTTGAGTATAAGCGGTTACTGCGCGGTCAGGGCGTTTTCCTCCTTCGTCATTTGGCGTATAAGCATCATCATGGCGCATACGACGTTCTGCAGTATAGCGGTTGATCATTGAGTCCATATTGCCCGCAGTCACCCCAAAAAATAGATTAGGTTTACCAAGTGCCATAAAAGCATCTTTTGAACGCCAGTCAGGCTGGGCAATAATACCAACACGAAAACCTTGAGATTCTAGCATTCGTCCAATTATCGCCATACCAAAACTTGGGTGATCAACATAAGCATCACCAGTGACAATAATTACATCGCAGCTATCCCAACCTAATACATCCATTTCCTTTCTAGACATAGGGAAAAATGGCGCAGTTCCATAGCATTCAGCCCAATATTTTGGGTAGTCGAATAGGGCTTGCGTCTGCACTTGGCTCATAGATTGCTCGATTGATACTGGAATAATAATCCCACTAAAAGTAGGCGCGCGATTATAGCAATAAATGTAAAGTTTTTCTAAAGGAATCTAATATCTTTAGTCATTATTTATGTGGGCTATTTATATAAATTATTTATTCTTAGATTATTGTATACAATTTTAGTTTGTATATTTACAACAGTGATCTGTTTTGCTCTAATCAATGCACAAAATGATTGAAGAGAAAAACAATGAAATTAACATTTATCACTTGCGCTGTTATTTCTGCACTTGCTTTAACAGCTTGTAATGACAATGAGAGTACAACGTCAGTAGAAAACCCTAACAAGCAAACCGTTGTAAATTCAGCGAATACTAAATCCCAGTCACAAGCCCAGTCACAGGAAAATATAAGCGCTTTATATACACAAGCAACGCAAACTATATTTAAGCAAAGAGCTTTAGACGCTACCATGTACGGTTTATCAAATGAAGATGTTGGTAAGGCGTTTGCTGATCAGTTAATTGATTTTAGCCCTAATAGTGAAGCTAAATTACGTCAGCAACTTACAACCTTGTCAAAAAAAATAAGTGATTATAAGTTAATTGAAGCAACGAGTAGAGAAATTGATAACCAACAGGTAATGGCGGGTATCACGCAATATTTTGCGGGTCACAAAGATTTTTCTATTGGATACATTGATACATGGATGGGGTTGTCACCTTTTATTGTTAATCAGATCAATGGTCCATTAATTGATATTCCACGTATTATGCAAAATGATCAACCCATTACTACAAAGCAAGAAGCGCTTAATTATATTACTCGCTTAGGTAAATTTGATCAGTTGATTGCAAGTATTGAAGAAAAGCTTGTTTTTGATACGGAGCAAAATTGGTTGCCGCCTAAAAGTACGGTAACAGGTGCCTTACATTATTTAAAAGGCTTTACTAGTGCAAAACCTACGGAGCATGTTTTTGTTACTAATTTTATTGATAAAATCGCAAAAATTCCCTCACTTTCTAAGCAACAAAAAAAACAGCTAACGGCACAGGTTATTGAACAAGTAACTAAGGTGGTATACCCCGCTTACCAGTCAATAACTAAAGCAACAGAGCAATTATTAGTTAAAGCGCGCAGTGAAGCAGGTATTTGGGCACAACCTAATGGTGAAGCTTATTATCAAGAAGCTATTCGTCAGTTAGGAGACAGCTCGTTAAATGCTGATGAAATTCATCAAGTTGGTTTAAATGAAGTGAAACGTATTAGCGATGAAATGAATACAATTCTTGTTAATGAAGGTTATAAAGAGGGTACTGTTGGTGCGCGTATGGTGATGCTAAATGAAGAAGAGCGCTTTTTATATGAAGATTCTAAAGCAGGACGTGAACAGTTACTGAGTGATCTTAATGGTTATATTGATGAAATAACCGAAAAAATGGCACCTGCTTTTAAAACAAAGCCTAGCTATCAAGTAGAAGTACGCTCTTTTCCTGTTGAAATTCAAGATGGCGCACCAGGTGGTCAGTATACTTCTCCTTCTATTGATGGCTCTAAGCCTGGTATTTATTGGATTAACTTGCGTGATATAAAAGCTAATCCTAAATTTTCTTTGAAAACATTAACGTATCATGAGGCAACCCCAGGTCATCATTGGCAAATATCGTTAAATATGGATCAAGCATCATTGCCATTTTTACGTAGAATAGCTCCTTATAATGCCTATGCAGAAGGTTGGGCGTTGTATTCAGAAAAAGTAGCGAGTGAACTAGGTTTGTATGAAGATGATCCCTTTGGTAATTTAGGGCGTTTACAAGCTGAATTATATCGTGCTGTGCGTTTAGTTGTAGATACTGGAATGCATCATAAGCGCTGGACACGCGAGCAAGCAATAACGTATATGAGTAAAAAAACAGGTACTGCAGAGTCTGATGTTGTTGCCGAAATTGAGCGTTATATCACGTGGCCAGGTCAAGCACTGGGTTATAAGTTAGGTATGCTTAAAATATTATCTTTACGTGAACAGGCTAAAGCTGAGTTAGGTGATAAATTTGAGTTAAGTGCATTTCATGATGCTGTATTACTTGGTGGGGCAGTACCAATGGTTGTATTAGAGCGCAATGTTAATCAATGGGTTAAAAGTTATAATTAAAGGTAAACGTGAAACGCTAAGGTTATATTTTATAGTTAAACCTTAGCGTTATATTAGGCGTTAATTGTTTTTAATGTAATAGTCGTTTCTTTAATAGCACACATTGTGTTTTTCCTGCGCAAGCGGAGCTTTCTAACTGACTAATCTCTTCACTTTCAAAGTTAGTATTCGACAAAATAACCGCAGAACAATTTCCTTTACTTAATACTGATTTTACACGTTCTAAATCTATTTTTGTGTTAGTTTTTACTGCACTTTTATAATTTACCATTAATATTTTTGACACGTCAATACCATGTGATTTGGCGAGCTGTTCTATTGAACTTTCTTCTGGATTGATAAATAAAACCCATTTTTTTTCTTGCTTATGTTGTTGACAAATATGAGCATATTGATTAGATAATTCATTGCTGTTGTTAACATTAGTGTGTTGTAGCCAATTTATATTAAATTGTGTTGAGGGAATGTCATTGTTTTCTAATGTGTTGATATTATTGGTTTTTGTATTAAACATAACGAGCTACCTTTAACTTTGTTAGTAGAAATAGATGTACTGTATGAATGTACAGTATACTTGTTTTAAATAATATTCAAGCATTATTTATTATTTACCTGTTAAGTTTTACATTAAAACAGCTATGCCTTGCAATATTAGTTAAAACTAATATATGATGAAATAATTAAGTATAAAATTGATATGATGTTGAGGAGTACAATATGAAAATAGAGGTAAATTTACTTGAGGGGCAACAATTGCAAGCTAGCTTCGGTGAGTATAAAATTACGAGTGATCAAAGTATTGCGGTTGGTGGTACAGCAGAGCACCCTGAACCTTTTGATTATTTTTTAGCAAGTATGCCTTTGTGCGCTGTTTTTTATATGCGTAAATTTTGTCAGCAACGAGACATCAATACTGATGGTTTAAAAGTAGTGCAAAATAATGAAAACATTTGTGAAAATGATCATTATAAGAAAAAAATAATTCTTGAAGTAACCTTGCCAGAGGGGTTTCCTAAAAAGTACAACAAAGCAATTCTTGCCGCAGCGAACACTTGTACTATTAAGAAAGTTATTCAAGCACTGCCTGAATTTGATATTGCTATTGTGTAGACTTTGAATAAATTATGCTAGTGAGAAATACTAAATCCTGCTAGCAGCTTTAAATAGATTTTGTTATTGTGTTTGTCATATTGAAAGTTTCATTTAGTTAGTATTGGCCGTTCCAATTAAAAATTATAATCGACCAAGCTATAAGATAACATGAGTATAACAATGCTTGATAACATGAAAATAATACTGGCGGATGATCATCCTTTATTTCGCCAAGCGTTAACTATCACCCTGAAAGCACATTTTAGTGGTGCAGAAATTTTTGACGCACAAACTATTCCTGAACTTGAAGAGCACCTAAAAAATGAAACGGGTGCTGATTTACTATTACTGGATCTCGATATTCCAGGAGCATTAGGTTTTAATAGTTTGATCACTATAAGGCGTTTGTATCCTGACTTAGGTATTGTTATTATTTCTGGATTTGAAGATAAAGAAACTATTTATAAATCCATGAATTTGGGGGCTGCTGGTTTTATTCCTAAATCAACTCCTGTTCAAGATATGGTAGTTGCCATAAAAGAAGTACTTAACGGTAAACTATGGACTCCCGATGGTGAGTTTAATAGTAATACTCAAACGACTGTTACTGACGATAAAATTGCGTCGTTAACGCCAAAACAGCATAAAATTTTATTGATGTTTGCTGATGGATTATTAAATAAGCAGATAGCCTATGAGTTAGGGCTATCTGAATCAACTATTAAAAGCCATGCTAGCACGATCTTTTTAAAGCTAGGTGTTCGAAATCGTACTCAAGCGGTTATTCTTTTAAACGAACTGCAATTAAATCAAAATGTCTTCGGTCAAGGCGCTAGCGAATAATTAAACAAACTTTATTTAGTTTTGCCAATTAGTTTTGTCAATAACCTATAAAGTGCTATGAGAATAATTTTTTGTTAATTCTTTTGTTAGTAGTGCGCTTATTAAGGCACGTAAAGCGAGAGGTTTTATTATTTTTGGTAAGTAACTAATGTTGTGCTGTTTCGCTAATGTCATAAGATTTTTATCTGTAGTGGCTGTAATAAGCACAGCAGGCAATGAGTATTGACTCATTAGTCTTAGTTGTTCAATCAGTTCTATACCATTTATTTTGTCAGTTGAGCGCAGTTTTACACTCTTTTCATCCAATAAAGTGTCCATGTTTATTGTTACTTCGTCAGATTTACAATTAACTAGTTGATAATCTACAAGTAGAATATCAATTTCATCTTCATGTTTTGCATAAATATCTTTGGCTTGCTGGGCATTAATTGCGGTAAATACCTGACACTGCCACGCACCTAATAGTTTAGTCATGCCATCTAGTATAGTTTGTTCATTATCCACACATAATATTCCTACACCTTGCAAGTTCATACTAGCAGTTGGTGTTACTTTTTCTTTTATTATAAGTGAGTTAGTTATAGGTACATTGATACTAAATAAACAGCCATATCCTTCTTGAGATTTTAAATTGATTTTATGATTAAGAATACTTGCTAAGCTTTGCGCTATATTTAAACCTAAACCAAGCCCTTTAGGCCCAATAGCGTTAGCAGTATTTAATTGAGTAAATTGTTCAAAAACTTGTTTTTGCTTCTCGTTGGGAATACCAGGACCATTATCAAAAACTTGAATAGACAATTCATTTCCTTGTCTACGACAACCCAATAATACTTTATTTGCTTTGTTGTTTTTTCCTGTGTGAGCATAACGAAAAGCATTACTGAGGAAGTTTTGGATGATTCTTGCTAACAAAGTAATATCGCTAGCAATAAATAGTTTGCTTGATTTAGAGTGAAATTCTATTTGATATTCATCAGTTAACACATTGAATTCGTTTGTTAACATGGTAAATAGCTGTTTGATTGAAACGGGCTCAATGTTTGGCATGATATTGCCACTTTCAATACGAGCTATTTCATTGAGATCAAGTAATAAGCTATTTGCTATCTCTAAAGAATTATCAATTTGTTTTATTTGATCCCGTTCTTCATTTGTCACTTTAGGGCTTAGAGATACCGCAGATGAAAATAAACGAGCTGCAGATAATGGTTGCAATAAATCATGGCTACAAGCTTTTAAATACTGGCTTTTTTTGACATGTGCTTGCTCTGCTTTAGCTTGTGCTTGTGCTAATTCAATATTAGCTTGTGCAAGTTCTTTATTTGCCTTTTCAAGCTCTGCTGTACGAAATCTTACTCTTGATTCAAGATCCGTATTTTCTTCTTTAAGTACTTTTTCTGTTTGACGATATTTAGTGATATCAGAAAATATCATTACAAAACCGCCACCAGGTATTGGATTTCCTTCAATATGAATATTTTTGCCATTTTTAAGCTTGTATTCAGAATTATGGCGACTACCTGCTTTGATAAATTGAATACGTTTTTCTACTTGTAGCGCAATATCTTTAATAAAATAGCCTTGTTGATTAAGGTTAAAATGAATTAACTGACTAATAGGGCAACCAATATAAATAAAGTTGTCAGGATAGTTAAAAATATCTAAATACTGTTTATTCCAAGCAACCAGTTTTAGATCACTATCAATAACTGATATGCCTTCACTAACATTTTCTATAGCACTTTGCAGCACGGTACGGCTAAATTCTAGTTGTTGAGTAGAGTTATCTTCCACCAGTTGAGCGACTTGATCAAAAGCCATACCTTTAGCACTGGTTGCAAAAGAGGTAACTAGTTTTGCTGAAGCTGATCCTAATACTCTAGCAAGAGTAGTTTCGGCATGAAATAAAATTGCTTCATTAAATTTTTTATTATTTTTATTAACATGAGAACCATGAAATTGTTGAAAGCATTGTTGAGCTTTTTCTTGACCTATAAAGCGAGCGACCAAAAACTCCAATTCAGCTATGTCAACCTTAGGTTGAATAGGTAAGCTCCACTGAGTTTTTGCTTTCTCTTTATAGAAAAATTTACTTTGCATTTGTTCTCGAATACTTTGTCTTGTTAATAAAGATACAATCCAAAGAGATACTATATTAAAGAGTAGTCCGATTAACGTAATTACCGTTGTTTTAGGCAAGTCGCTGTTTGCAAGAGGGTGTTCATAAATACCTAATTGTGGTAATAAATTAAAAGCAGCCCAAATAACAAACCCACTGCTTATACCTACTAAAACACCTGCAAGTGTTGCCTTACGCCAATAAAAGGCAACAAATAAAGCCGGCCCTATTTGAGCAATAGCCCCAAAAGCAACTTCGCCCAGTGATGATAAGGTGTCTGGTGGTGATAATAGCAATAGACCGTAACTTAAAAAAATAACCAATAGTACTAAGGCTTTGCGAATAAGTAAAAGCTGAGATTGAAAGTGATTAAAATCATGATGTTGCTGAGATGAAAGCTTAAACATTAATGGGAAAACAATTTCATTGCTGAGCATGGTACTTAAAGCAATAGTAGAAACAATTACCATAGAGCTAGCTGCTGATACTGCTCCTAAAAAGGCAAATAAAGATAGCCATACATGGCCGTTAAAGGCAGGTAAGAAAAGTACATAGGCATCAGCTTCAAGTGTGTTGCCATAAGTTAAATTACCTGCTAAACCCAGAGGAGCAGCAAAAAATGCAAAAATAAGTACGTAAATAGGAAAAACCCATCTTGCTATCGAATTTGATTTTTGCTCTTTTATTTCAACAAACATAACTTGAAACTGTCGAGGTAAACATAAAAAAGCAGACATGACGATAATGAGCATACCGAACATACCCACAAGGCCACTAAACTCAAACTGCTTAGGAATATCAATTTGATCTTTAGATAACTGCCAAATATTCATAGGTGAGTCATAAATAACATAACAAACAAATAACCCTACTATAAGAAAAGCAATTAGTTTTACTAATGACTCAAAAGCAATAGCGATCATTACTCCAGGATGACGTTCGGTAATGTCAATAGCACGAACACCAAAAATAATGGTGAAAACTGCTAGGATAATGCTGACAATTAAACCTAATTGCCATACAGGTAAGTCAGACGTTTCTTGCAAAATTTGATAGGAATAAATAATTGCTTTTAGCTGTAATGCTATATATGGCATGGTGCCGATTAAAGCTACTATGGTGATAATAATAGCTAAATTTTGTGACTTGCCAAAACGCGCTGATAATAGGTCGGCAATAGAGGTGATTTTAAGTTGTAAACTGGTTTTGATAATCCGCTGAATAAATGGCCAAGCAAAAACAAAGAGTAATATAGGTGCTAAATATACGGAAAAATAGGTAAAGGAATGGTTAGCTGCTTGTGCAGTTGTACCTAAAAATCCCCATGAAGTACAATATACACCTAAAGACAAGGCATAAATAATCGTTTGTTGTTTAGCTTTAAGCTTATTTCTATATTTTCCACCTAAGTGGGCGATAAGGAACAACAAGCCTATATAGCCAATACTAACACTTACCAGTAACCAATTCGAAAACATGCCTATTCCACAGTACTAAATTCCCTTATCAAATTTAGCATAGTTCAACCATAATAAATGTTTATATTTTTACAACTTAAGTACTAGTACTTTTGCTTTTAAATGGTCCGCGACTAAAGTACTAAGTACTAAGTGCTAAGTCTTATTGCCGATTGTTACATTTTTGTACTGTTCTATTATGTTTTTGCAAACAAAGAATAACAAATAAATACGAATACAAACAAAAACACATATAACAGGGGAAACAGCAATGTTTAAATTTCAAAAAAGTAAATTGTTAGTCGCCACAGGTTTACTCGCTATGGCAGGTGCTGCCAACGCAGGTTATACCTTTGACCTTTCTGAAGA
>JADGDH010000202.1 GCA_016745015.1 Colwellia sp. | reverse complement strand
TGTTAATGTTGTTTTACCGTGATCAACGTGTCCGATTGTACCAACGTTAACGTGCGGTTTATTACGTTCAAATTTTTCTTTAGCCATTTTAAAATACCTCTGGGTATAGAATTAAGTTTAATTTTACATTTACTAATATAGTAAATTAATTTGGAAATAATAAGATAGGTTTATCTAAGGAATGGTGCTGATAGGCAGATTCGAACTGCCGACCTCACCCTTACCAAGGGTGCGCTCTACCAACTGAGCCATATCAGCATTCATATACAAAGATTGGAGCGGGTGGCGGGAATCGAACCCGCTTCATCAGCTTGGAAGGCTGAGGTAATAGCCAGTATACGACACCCGCTAACTCTATCAGATTATATCTATTTAGATTTACACTTGTTTATTATCAACAAATATAAATCAAAAATATGGTGGAGGGAGGTGGATTCGAACCACCGAAGGCTGAGCCGTCAGATTTACAGTCTGATCCCTTTGGCCACTCGGGAACCCCTCCAGTATATTTATCTATCTCACCTAAGCAAAATAGTATTAATGGTGCCGACTGCCGGAGTCGAACTGGCGACCTACTGATTACAAGTCAGTTGCTCTACCAACTGAGCTAAGTCGGCACTACATTAAGTGGTGCGAATTCTAGAGTAATGTTTTATCCCTTGCAAGTGCAAATTTGAAAATAATTGATGTTTTTATCACTTTCAGGATTGTTTAGTGTGTGTTTGATGTTTTTTTACCCAAAGCTTATTTGTTTCTTATCAATAACAGCTAAATATATGCTTGAAAACCACTAAAGACTAGTTCATCAATTACTGAGCTTTGATAAGGGAGCATAGACGAAAGTAACCTACCATTCCCACCAGTAAATATTACTTCATCAAGAATAAAACCCTGCTGTTGTACTTGTGATATAGCTAAATTGATAGTTCCTACCGTTGCAGCCCAAGCAGCATTATGAACATTTTCAGACGTATTAACACCAAAAGCTAAACTTTCTTTTTCCTTGTCATTAGCTTGAACTTGAACAGTATCAGCTAAAACACTAGTAATAAGTGTATTTATACCTGCCAAGATCCAACCTCCTTGATGTTGCCCTGACGCAGCTAAAAAATCAATAGTTGTTGCTGTGCCTGCATCAATGATCAAAACATTTTTATTTGGAAAAAGTTCTGATGCACCAATTAAAACTAGCCAGCGATCTATTCCAAGTTGAGTAGGCTCTTTGTAAGCAGTAATGACATTGTTTTTCTTAGTTTCACTTACAATTTTTTGATAAGTTATTTTATTAATTTGGCACCAAACATTTATTTCATTCGTTAACTGAACATGGCTCACACTAGCTACAATAATTTTAGTTGCACCAATAAAATTTTTATATAAAAAATCATAAGAAATACGTTTATTAAAAATAGCTTGCTGTGAGTTTCTTTTACCTTCATTGACAATACAGTATTTTGTTCTCGTATTACCAATATCGATCAAGACAATCATTCATCACCTCGAAGGCTAACTTCACCGCCATAAATAGGCTTAACATGGCCATCAACCTCAAGCATTAATGCCCCTTGGTTGTTAACACCTCGACAAATACCTTTGGTGATTCGCTCTCCTGTTAGTAACTTCACTCGTTTATTTAAATAAAAATCTTGTTCATTCCATTCATCAAGCATACTTACCAAACCTTCATGTTGATGTTGGTGCAGTCTTTTTAATAGGTGATAAATTAATTGTGCACTTAACAGATTTCTATCTATATGACTCTTACAGTGGCTTTGTAAGTCTGTCCATTTTTGCTCAATGTGCTGTGCAGCTTGCTCTGGCATATTTAAATTTAAACCAATTCCAATAACACTATGACAAGGCTCTAAAGCTTGTCCTTCAAGATCAATCAAAATGCCCGCTAATTTAGCACCATCTAAATAAATATCATTTGGCCACTTAAGTTGTACTTGAGTATTAGTTAGTGAATATATCGCATCACTAACTGCCAATGCTGTAATAAGGCTTAAGCCCATAGCCGCCGACAGTCCTTGCTCTAAATACCAATACATAGACAAGTATATTTGCGAACCAAAAGGGGAGACCCATTGACGCCCTCGTCGACCTCGGCCTGAACTTTGAAACTCTGCCAAGCAAACTTGCCCTTGCGACAATTGATTCGGTAAACGACGCAATAAGTAATTATTGGTTGAATCTATTAAACTATGAACTTCAACTTCGGGTGTTAGATCGCCTTTTGCTAAAGCGCTAACAATTTTGCTCTGCTTCAACAGGCTTAATGGTTGGGATAATTTATAGCCCTTACCTGTTACACTATAAATATCTAATCCCATTTCTGTTAAAGCTTTCACATGCCTTGAAATAGCAGTTCGGCTAATTTCAAGTTGCTCTCCAAGCATTTGACCTGAAACAAAATCACCATTAGCTAGTGCATTAATCAGATGTTCTTTTACTGTCTTCGCCATCTTAGTCACACTTATAATCTATTATTAAATCAGCAAAGTCTTGCTCACCTTGTTTAGTAACCATTCGAACCTCTGGAGAGATTAAAATATTAAATTTTGTTAAAACTTTTTGTTGAACATACTTCGCCAACGCGACAATATTCTCACCATTATTACTTTTATAGTTTACCAAGACTAGCGCTTGGTGCTCGTGCACACCTACATCATTTTTACGATAACCTTTTAAACCAGCTTGTTCGATTAACCAACCTGCCGCAAGCTTAACTTGCCCTTTGCTTTGTAGGTAAAATGGAAGATTAGGGTACATTTTTTGTAGTAATGAAAACTGTTGTTCACTAACAACTGGGTTTTTAAAAAAGCTGCCCGCATTGGGTATTTTTATAGGATCAGGTAACTTAGATTTTCTCAGACTGATAACTTTATCCATTATCTGTTTAGCAGTTGAGTTTTTGTCTAATGTACTTAAACCAGCATAAGATAAATTAGCTTGCCAAGCTTTAGGGAAATCAAAGACAACTTCAACAATAATGCCTTTATTGTATAAATCTTGTTTAAAGATACTATTACGATATGAAAATTGACATTCATCCTTGCTCAACGTTTTTATAGTCTGACTCGTAAATTCAAACCATTTTACATGCGAACAAAAATTCGAAAACTCTACTCCATAAGCACCAATATTTTGCACGGGTGCCGCACCGACACTTCCAGGAATTAATGCTAGATTTTCTAAGCCATAAATGCCATTTTCTAAACAGAAACATACTAAACCATGCCAATATTCACCTGCACCTACACTTACAATATAACGTTCAGGCGTTTCTAAAATATCTATTCCTGAGAATTCAGGCTTAATAATTATAGGCGCCTGTTGCTCCACAAATAATGTATTAGTTCCATCCCCCAAAATATAAAAATTATACGAGGATAAGTCAGGTAACTGTTCAAGATCAGCAAGTGTTTTAGGAAAATATATAGCCGGGCAAATAGATTTAACATTAAAGCTATTATTATTTTGCAAGGGAAACTGCTTACTCAATTCCATAGGTTTTTCGTTGAAATAGTTTGAATAGAGTCATTGTACTTAATATTCAAATCAACACCAGCCAAAGCATGTCCTAAGTGTGATAATATTTAAAATTTAAAACAGCAAAAAGCCCGATGTTTTCACATCGGGCTTTTCTAAATAGGCGTTTAACAATGTCCCGCTACGCTCTCACATGGGCTTTTCTGTAACATAAGT
>JADGDH010000201.1 GCA_016745015.1 Colwellia sp. | reverse complement strand
ATCAAAGCCGACTTACAACTCTCAGATAGCCAACTAGGTCTACTGACAGGAGTTGCGTTTGCGGTGTTTTATGTCACTGCAGGTATTCCTATTGCGCGCTGGGCAGACAGAGGGAATAGACGAAACATTATTTCACTCTCGTTATTCTTATGGAGTTTAATGACCGCAGTGAGTGGCTTTGTACAAAATTACGCGCAATTAGTATTAGCACGTATTGGTGTTGGTGTTGGTGAGGCCGGTGGTAGCCCACCATCACACTCTATTATTTCTGATATTTTCCCCCCTGAGTCTCGCGCTAGCGCCTTAGGGTTTTATTCAACTGGCGTTAATATTGGCATTTTGTTTGGATTTTTATTGGGAGGCTGGCTTAATGAAATATTTGGTTGGCGTACCGCTTTTATGGTTGTTGGTGCGCCAGGTATTTTGCTGGCAATTATCGTTAGAATGACTTTAGCAGAGCCTATCAGAGGGTTATCTGAAAATAGAGAAGCCAGTGACGATAAGTCATCTTTTAAATATGTAGTGAAATTGTTATGGCAAACTGCCTCGTTTAGACACCTAGCGTTAGCTGCTGGCCTTAATGCCTTTGTTAGTTATGCTATTTCTAGTTGGGTAGCATCATTTATGATACGTATTCATGGCATGTCAACGGGAGAACTAGGTACTTGGCTTGCTCTTATAATTGGTGTATTTGGTGCTATTGGAGTTTTTGGAGGTGGTATTTTAGCAGACAGATTAGCTAAAAAAGATAAACGTTGGTATGCATGGCTACCAGCGCTGACGGGTCTTATTTCATTGCCATTTACAATCATGTTTTTCACCATAGATAACGCATACTCAGCATTGCTTTGTTTTGTTATACCTTCTACATTAGCGAATTTATATTTAGGTAGTGTACTTGCAACAACACATGGCCTTGTAGGTCTTAGAATGCGAGCGATGGCATCAGCAATATTATTTTTAATTCTTAATGTTATAGGATTAGGGCTAGGCCCTTGGATTATTGGTATGTTGAGTGATTATCTGTCTGATAGTTATCAACATGAGTCGCTACGCTACGCAATGTTATATGTATTGCCTGCTGTGAGTTTTTGGTCTATTTGTCATTTTTACTTAGCTGCCAAAAGTTTACGAAATGATTTAGCTAATGCTCCAAGTTAACATAGGCTATGTATTGATAACTTTACTTTAATTGAGCAATGAATATATGGGGTCAAAAAAAATGAATATATGGGGTCAAATTGACCCCTATATAATATTGTTCTTTAAAAAAATTATTGCTTAAACGCAAAAACCAGATAATGAGCCAATGTCTCACCAATATTTTCCACCGCATGTTTATCTGCAGTATGCCAATGGGCATCACCCACTTCCATTTTCGTTTCCATAGTCCCCATTTTGTCAGAAATAAATAGGACTTGGTAAGATGTCAAAGAATAAACTAATCGATTGATACCTTGATGCATTGCTTGTAATTCACTGGTAGCCATATTCACTTCGATGATACGTACGTGCTCATTATCGAAAATGATGTTAGCATGGTCTGAATCGAGCTGACTGGCATCTTGCGCTATATCATAATCATCCGTTTGAGGTAGTGCCATTTCCTTGCGGGTTACAACGAGATAGTTGGCATCAGTATCACCAATATTTTCCGCAGCGTGATCAATGGCATTGTGCCAATGGGTATGGCCTTTTGTCCATTCTTTTTCTGTTTCTTGGTCACCTTCAGTCCACTTAAGCTTATAATCTGAAAGAGAATAAATCGCCCGCGGACCACCTTTGTGCAATGGTAGTTTGTCACCAGGTTTAATAGTGAATTCAACTACCTTAATGTAATCGTTTTCAAGTTTAACTGTGGTATTAGCTGGATAAGTGTCAACGACTTCTTTGATGACTTTTTCCTGTTGTTGATCACAGCCCCCAATACATAGAATAGTCACCAAACCGATGATGATTGTGCTGATTTTCTTCATAATATAACTCCATAATAGTTTATTGATAATTGAATATAGATTACTTTCTCATTAAAAAACAATAGTAGACACCCTCTATAAGTAATCATCATAGATTATCACAAAGCTATTTAATCTTTATCATTAAAATCACCTACTATTGGTGGATTTCAGGCATAATTAAACTTTAAGGCTCAATAAATAAGCTTCATTTGTTATGGCTGTTTTGTTATAAAAAGGATGCTAAGCAAATAGCTTTTGACAAACAGACATTGCCGCACGTTTCTTAAGGTGTTGATGCTGACAAAATTCAGTTAATGCTTCGGGATTACCCACGGCTCCATGAAATACTTTTCTAAATTGTGTGGTTAATATTAGCCAGTTTTCTGTATTAATGTTTAATCGCGTTAATATACTCGGGTAATTGTTGTCAATATGGCCGCGTTTATCTTCTCTAATGCAACGTCCTGTTAAGTCTACTAGTTCAATATAGTCTTTCAGTTCAAACGTTAAGCCTTTCGGGGGGGGTTGCCTTGGGTTACCAACAAAGGGGAAAAGTACTCTGGGTTGTTTCGCTTTTTTAGCTGAATTAATGCGTTGTTGAATACTGGTGTAATCTGATTTTTCAGGCGTTGTAGCTATGTTGGCGCGTATTGGGTTTAAATCAACATACGCCATACAGGCTATAATAGCGGCTTCATCTAATAAGGCTTGAGATTTAAAACGACCCTCCCAGAAGCGCCCTGTGCATTTGTCTTCTTTATTAGCTTGTACGGCAATGCTTTCATTTATAATGCGCATAAACCAACTAATGTCGGTTAATCGCGTTCGATACACCTCTGCGGTTTCTTCTAGCATTTGTTGCAGGGGTTTAATCAATTTATCACCACATAAGTATTGCTGAGTGATGAGTGTGCCTTTAAATAATTGATGCCAACGCGTAATCACTTCATGCATTGACCATGCTTTGGCTTGCTCAACATCAACATGTAAAACAATATGTGTGTGATTACTCATTACCGCATAAGCACAAACATCAATAGCAAAGGTTTGACTTAAGGTGAGTAGTTTATCTTCAACCCAACCACGCCTATGCTCATAACTTTGCCCTGTTAATTTATCTTCGCCGCATAAAAAAGCACGACGAACACAACGGGATATACAGTGATAATAATGGGTATCAATTAAACTGACTTGCTGTTTCCTTGCTATTGCCATAGTAACCTCAACTGGTTTTATTGCTGATTAAACAAGCATAGTTGAGGTTTTTGTTTATTTCCATTTGCAGGGGTGTCTGCTATTTACAGTGATAATAAGGGGTATCAATTAAACTGACTTGCTGCTTCCTTGCCATTGCCATAGTAACCTCAACTGGTTTTATTGCTGATTAAACAAGCATAGTTGAGGTTTTTGTTTATTTCCATTTGCAGGGGTGTCTGCTATTTAAGGGGTATCAATTAAACTGACTTGCTGCTTTCTTGCCATTGCCATAGTAACCTCAACTGGTTTTATTGCTGATTAAACAAGCATAGTTGAGGTTTTTGTTTATTTCCATTTGCAGGGGTGTCTGCTATTTATTGTATTGCTGATTAAACAAGCATAGTTGAGGTTTTTGTTTATTTCCATTTGCAGGGGTGTCTGCTATTTATTGTGCTATTTATTGGTTAATCGCGTTCGATACACCTCTGCGGTTTCTTCTAGCATTTGTTGCAGGGGTTTAATCAATTTATCACCACATAAGTATTGCTGAGTGATGAGTGT
>JADGDH010000052.1 GCA_016745015.1 Colwellia sp. | reverse complement strand
TTTTGGTGAAAAAATAAAGTTAAGTAATAAAATTAAGCGACCTATTGGCCAGCGTATAAGTGACATAATCATAGTGTTTACTTCTGTGTTAGCTGTGTTAGACATGTATTGTTTGATCGAAAAATCAAATTCGGTGGCAGAGTTTAACATAGTTTTATTTGTATATGGGTACAGGCACGCCACTTTTTAAATATGCTTATTTTTGGGTACGCTTATTCTTGGGCACATAATTCAAAATAGAAACAGGTACTACTTTTTTAACCGGAAAGCCATCTATTTCCCTGCGATCAATAACATGGCCTAAACGACTTTCAATGGCACATAAATTTCTAAAATTGTCTTTTGAAACAAAAGATACTGCCTCGCCAGAAGCGCCTGCACGACCTGTTCGTCCAATTCTATGAATATAATCATCTACTTGGTCAGGTAAATCATAGTTTACCACTCGTTCAAGAGCGCCAATATCAAGGCCACGAGCGGCAATACCCGTTGCCACTAAAAATTTAATGCCACCCGTTTTAAAGTCACTCAGTATTTTTTCACGAACCGCTTGTGTTCTACCACCATGAATGGATTCAGCTTGTATGCCACGTTTTTCTAACTGACTAACTAATTTAGCAGCGCCATGTTTGGTTTCAATAAAAATAAGTGCCTGTTGCCACTTTAAATCTTTAATCAAGTGACTTAATAATGCGGATTTATTGCCCTTATCTGTAGTAACCAACCATTGATCTATTTTTGGCTTTGAAGTACTGTTTTGAGCAATAGATATTTCAACTGGATTATGAATAGCTCTTTTAGCTAAAGAACGAACATCATCAGAAATGGTAGCAGAGAATAAGAGGTTTTGACGTTGTTTCGGTAATCGCTCAATAATTTTATTAATATCATCAATAAAACCCATATCAAGCATTCTGTCAGCTTCATCTAATACTAATACTTCGAGTTCATCAAAGTGTAAAACGCGCTGATGTGCCATATCGAGCAATCTACCAGGCGTTGCTACAATGATATCAACACCCCATATCAAACGCTGCTTATGAGGCGCAGCATCAACACCACCATACATTGCCATAGAGCTTAGTTCTAAATACTTACTGTATTGATTAATGCTCGATTCAACCTGAACAGCCAACTCTCGCGTGGGCGTAAGAATAAGTGCACGAATACGTTTACCACGTAACTTACGATCAGTGTTTAGCATCTCTAACAATGGTAAAACAAAGCTCGCCGTTTTACCTGTACCCGTTTGCGCCCCAGCAATAAGATCTTTGCCAGATAAAACAACAGGTATTGCTTGCTTTTGAATTTCAGTAGGTTCAGCGTAAGCTAAATCAGTCACTGCTTTTAAGATAGGCTCAGATAACCCAAGTGTTGAAAATGACATGTAATGTCTCTAGCAAATAAAGAAAGAATGAAACTACTGCTGTGCTTGAATTTGTAGACCTTTTAAAAAAGTAGACAATACGTCATCACTACACTCTCGGTAGTGCTTATGATTAACGTTTCTAAAAAAGGCACTTAACTCATATTTACCTAAGCTCAAATCAGCTAACTCAAGAATTGCGATAACTTCATCAGCTTTTAATGCGAATGCTATTTTTAACTTATTGAAAATAAGATTATTGCTTAGTACTTGCTCAGCTATATGCTCAGGACCGTCTTTTTTTCCTCTTTTATCAATAATTAAGCCATTTAAAAAACTAGCCAATTCAACATCTAATATAACCTTGTAAGCACTATCATTCTTATCTTTAAAAAAATCAGTTAACTGTTCTGTGCTAATTAAGCATTGGCCTAACTTAAACACAGCAAGTGTTTTTTCATCATTAAAGTTTAAAATTGTACTTATTCGACGAAGAAGATCATTATTTATCATTAAATTGCCTAACGGTATTTGAAGTAGTAGAAGTGGTTAGATAGGCCTATAGTATAACCGACTATAGGCCTATATCGTTTTAAAAATAAATTCTATTTACGCTTTTTCTAATGCTTGTTCAATATCAGCAATAATATCGTCGATATGTTCAATACCAACAGAAATTCTTACCAAGTCTTCAGAAACACCCGCAGACTTAAGCTCTTCTGGGTTTAATTGTCTATGTGTTGTAGAAGCAGGATGACACGCAAGCGATTTTGCATCACCTATATTTACTAAACGTAAAATCATATCAAGGGCATCAATAAACTTACCTCCTGCTTCGCTACCACCTTTTATACCAAAACTTAATATTCCAGAAGCTTTGCCATTCGTTATTTTTTGACAAAGTGCATTATACGGGCTTTCAGGTAAAGCAGCATAATTTACCCAGTTTACTTTTTCATGGGCATTAAGATATTTAGCTACTTTTAACGCATTTTCGCAATGACGTTCCATACGTAAACATAAAGTTTCTAGCCCTTGCATAATTAAAAAAGCACTGTGTGGTGCTAATGCAGCTCCTGTGTTTCGAAGCGGTACCACACGACAACGACCAATATAAGCCGCCGGTCCCATAGCTTCGGTATATACAACATCATGATAAGAAGGATCTGGTTCATTTAACATTGGGAATCTATTTTTGTTGCCGACCCAATCGAATTTTCCAGAATCAACAATAATTCCACCAATGCTAGTACCATGGCCACCAATATATTTAGTTAATGAGTGAACAACAATATCAGCTCCATGTTCAAATGGACGACACAAAGCAGGACTAGCAACGGTGTTATCAACGATTAATGGCACTCCATGCTTATGCGCTATTTTAGCCAATCCTTCTAGATCAATTACATTACCAGCTGGGTTGCCAATAGACTCACAAAATACTGCTTTGGTGTTTTCATCAATTAATTGATCAAATGTAGTCAAATCATCGCCTGAAGCAAATTTAACTGTTACTCCTTGCCTTGGCAGTGTGTGTGCAAATAAATTATAAGTACCGCCATACAGTTGGCTTGTGCTAACAATATTATCACCTACTGACGTAATGGCTTGAATTGCATAAGTAATTGCTGCCATCCCTGAGGCAACAGCTAATCCCGCAATACCACCTTCCATTTGTGAAACTCTTTGCTCTAACACATCGGTAGTTGGATTCATGATCCGAGTGTATATATTACCCGGAACTTTTAGATCGAATAAGTCAGCACCATGCTGTGTACTATCAAAAGTATAAGAGGTTGTTTGGTAAATAGGTGTTGTTGCAGCCTTTGTTGTGGCTTCAGAGTCGTACCCGTGATGCAATGCTAGTGAGGCAAGTTTCATAAAATTCCTAATGGTGGTTAATGTAGCTGACGTTAATTTATCTTATTGCTTGGAAAGTTTAAATAAAAATGTGTAAGAAAACCCTATTTATCGAGCACTTTTTTGATTGAAGTATGTATACTCAAACGACCTCAAAACTCATGATTCAGTTGGAGTTACAAACGTTTTAAGCAAGGCTTTGATTGAGGGTAATAGTTATTCAGGACAAGCATTTTAAAGTCGCCTAGGTATTGAGTATCTACAGTTACTTAGGTAACTTTTTAATTTAATTAATATTAGATAATAATTCATGATTAAATGTATCAATTATTTTTTTAAGTACTCCATTATTATTAATAATGACCATACCTTCATTAAAAGCTTTTAAGTATTTCTTAGCATCAGGATGTTTTTTATTGAATGCTAAATATAATGGCACATCATAAACACCTACATCCCTCAAATAATCTATTTTGTTTTCTGCAATATTTAATTTTTTTCTATAATAAAGTTCGGCTTCTCGAGTTATATAGGCCGCATCAATTCTACCTGATGCAAGCATAGCAACTAGCTGCTCTTCTGTTCCTGCTTCATAACGAGAAAAAGATAAATCTAAAAATTCTTTTTCGTACATAAACCCTCGAACTTGGCCAACAGTAAAAGCTTTATTATTAAGGTCACTAATCTTTTTTATTGGTAATGGTTTGTTTTTTAAGTAGTAAAAATATGTTTTAACTACGTATATAGGTGAGTTTGCAAACAAATATTTATCATCTATATTATGTGTTTTTATAAGGTTGAAGCCCCCTAAAGCTTGATTTTCATCTAGCATTTTTATGATTCGCACAAATGGCATTGTAATAAAATTAACTTCAACATTAACCGCATTATAAGCAGCTTGAATAACTTTATGTGACAAACCATTTTTCTCTTTATTAGAAAAAGGTGGGTAATTATCTTCCCCATATAAATCTATTGTTGTCGACATAGCTAACATTGGAAAAAAGCTAAAGTAAAATATGATAATGTGCTTAGAAAAGTTCATAGTGCTGTTCAAATAGTCTAGAATGGAAGAGTCATGAAATACTTCTGTATTATAAACTATTTGAATAACATTAACATGAGAAACAATTAGAAAACAATTAGGGTCAGAAGAACTTTCATTCATACAACTGACTTGTGCTAACAATATTGTCACCTACTGACGTAATGGCTTGAATAGCATAAGTAATATCATCAGGTTATCTAACTCATTTTTTTGAGCATTTTCGCAGGCGCTATTCGTAAAAACAGCTGCACAATAGACCAAGGCCACCATGGAACAAATGAATTCGCTTTTTCTTTATTAATCGCTTTAACAAGTGCCTTACAACCTGTTTCGCTATCAATAATAAAAGGCACCGCTTTAACTTTTTCATTGAGTTCTGTGCTAATAAACCCCGGATGAATACAGCTTACTTTTATTGGTGTTTCCATCACATCTATTCGAATACCTTCACTTAAAGAGGTTATCGCTGCTTTAGTTGCGGCATATACTGTCATCGCTCTTCTGAATCCACGTATGGCACTAATTGAAGAAATAGTTACTAGATGACCAGAATTTTGTGATCTGAAAATTTGCATAGCAGATTCTGCTTGGGCAAGTGCGGCAATAAAGTTCGTTTCCGCCGTTTGTTTATTGGCTTGAAAATACCCCGTACCTATTGAGGCACCTTTACCCATACCAGCATTGATAATGACACGGTCTAATTGGCCCATTTCAGCTTTAAATTCGTCAAATACGGAAAATACAGCGTCATGGTCATTCACATCGAGTCTTTTGATTAGTACCTTAATATTTGGATTTAATTCAAGCAATTCTTGTTTAAGTACTTCTAAACTTTCTAATCGTCGCGCGCATAATGCAAGGTTGCGCCCTTGCTTGGCAAATTCGATTGCCATGCCTTTACCTAAACCAGAGCTGGCGCCAGTAATAAGTATATTTTTTCTTGTCATATTGGAACTCCGCTTATTATAAAATTATTAATCATTATTTAACGTATCTGTGACTAGCTAAGTGATTAGAATCACCAATGGGGTCAGCTACACTTTAACCTTAGCTAACGATACAGAAAAAGAAGCAGCTTAAAGCTAAAAATTACAATTTAAGTAACAACTGACTTAAAAAGCAGTCTTGAAAAACAGCGATAATAACTTTTGATGTATTAAAACAGTAAATTTCAGGCATAAAAAAACCTTGTATTAACAAGGCTTTAAATTGGTACCGGAAGACGGACTTGAACCGTCACGCCCGAAGGCAACGGATTTTGAATCCGTCGTGTCTACCAATTCCACCACTCCGGCGACACAGTGACTTCAGCAATTAACTGAAGTGGTTGGCATTATACGAGAAAAACCTTGCTTGGCAACTGTTTTTCTTTGCAACTTAGGTTGTTTGGCTTTTATTTAAGCAAGTTTTTAAGGCTTGTTTCTTTACTGTAAACATTCATTGTTAGCTAAATTAATATTCTCTGCCTATTCTCTTAAAAAATTTGTTAAACTGGCGAAAAATCTCCCTGCTTTTTTTAGAGAACTTTATGGTAGACACACCGTTAGAAAATTTTCCTCGTGCTGGATTTCGCCGTCGTTTTGGCTCTTGGGTTTACGATGTTCTTATCTCTATTGCTGTTTATATGGTAGCTGGAGCAATATCATTTTTGCTTTTTAACCTACTTATTAAGTTTGGCCTAATCAATATGCAAGGCTTTGAACATCCAATAGATTTACAGCGTTCCTCTATTTTATATAGTGGTTTTATTTACGGGTGGAATATTGCTTGGGTAAGTTTCTTCTTTGTATTCTTTTGGGCAAAAAGTGGCCAAACATTAGGAATGAAGGCATGGCGATTACGTTTACAAAATCAAGATGGCACACGTATAAATAAAATGACGGGCTTAAAACGTTTATTGCCAACCTTACTTGGGTTGGGTAATTTAACGGTGATATTTGATCGAAAAAACAAACTCAGCTTACAAGACAGGTTAACCAACACTGAGGTTGTAGTTTTATCCTTAGAGGCTAATAAAGGTAGGTTGTGAAAACAAGAGGTTTTTGCCCACAGATTTACGCGGATTTTCACAGATTAGAGAATTTTTGGAATAAGAACTGGATTTCTGATCAGACACTTCAGGAATGACGAACTGTTAACTATGTCGCTTTCTTATTCATAAAATACCAAGCAACACCAATAAACAATAGACTCGGTGACGTTGCCCCAATTATTGGCGGAAATTGATAAACCAAACTTAATGAGCCAAGCACTTCATTAGAAACAAAAAATAAAATCCCTGTTACTACCCCCATCATAATGCGAGCGCCCATAGAAACAGAGCGAAGTGGTCCGAAAATAAATGATAAAGCAACTAATAGCATTACCGCAACCGTTACTGGTTGTACTAATTTTCTCCAAAAAGCAAGTTGGTAGCGACTAGGATCTTGTGCATTCGTTTGTAAATAATCTAAATAGTCAACTAAACCACGTAATGACAATGACTCAGGTGTGACCGTTACCACGCCCAATTTTTTTGGTGTTAATGAAGATTGCCAAACTTGAGTGTCTATTTTCTTAGTCGTTATTTCTTTTTCATTTAATTGAGTATTAACAACGCCTGACAGCAACCATTCTTTATTTTGATAAACCGCTGACTCAGCGCTAAGCCAGCTATCAAGTTTAAGGTCATCATTAAAGCGATATATTTGTACCTTTTTCAATTGTCCCTGCTCTAATACTTCACCAATATTAACGAAATAGTCTCCATCTTTAGCCCAAACACCATTTTTGGCTGAAATCAAACTACCACCTGATATTGCCTGAGCACGAATTTCTCTTGCAGTTGCTTCACCTCTAGGCGCTAACCATTCGCCTACTGCCATAGAAACAAAAATAAGTAAAACTGCTGTTTTCATAACCGACTTGATAATATCTAAACGTGATAGCCCTGCTGCCTGCATTACCACCAATTCACTATTACTCGCTAACATGCCAATACCAATTAAGCCGCCAATTAACGCTGACATAGGAAAAAATACTTCTATATCTCTTGGTATAGCATAAAGCACATAAAGCGCAGCATGAGATAAATCATAATTACCTCGGCCAACCGCGCGCATTTGCTCTACAAATTTAATGATGCCGCTAACACTAACAAAAACAGCCAACGTTAAAAATGTAGTTGATGCAACAATGCGGCCGATATAAGCATCTAATATTTTCATTATGTTTGGCCTCTAACATTATTAGTGCTGGTAACATTACGTTTTAAACTCGGTAATTTTGCTTTGATTTTCCGACCGCTACTACGCTCTTTCATTAAAAGAATAATACCTAAAATCAAAGCACTAATATGTATTGGCCAAAGCCCTATAGTAGAAGGTAAAGCTTGCCGTTCCACACTCGATTTCATTGCAGTTAACAATAAAAAATAACCTAAAAACAGCATCAACGCTGGCAGCATTTTTGCAAATTTACCTTGTCTAGGGTTAACCACGCTTAAGGGCACTGCAATAAAAGTTAAAATAATACAAGCAAGAGGAAAAGCTATTCGCCATTGAATAGTAGCACCATATTCAGCGGCTGATTTATCGTCAGTTGAATTGAACAATTGTTGGGTTGGCAAGGCACTGAGTTTTCGATGTTTTTGTTCTACTTCTTGATCTTGAATTTGAATATAATACTTGTCAAAGGTAACCGACTGAAACTCACCATTAGTTGCATCTTTGTGATAGCGCATCCCCTCAGAAAGTACTAAACGCTGAGAGCCTGACTCTTCCTCAAATACTTGCCCTTTTTTGGCATAAACTAAACTAGAATTAATAATGTTATCTTCAGAATGGTCTTCATCGGGTAACTGAGCGACAAACACTTTATCAAAACTATTATCATCACGATCTTTGCCATGAATAAAAACAACGGCTTTTTGATTGCCTGTTTTTTGAAAGCGTCCTGCTATTAGGGAACTAAGACCTGAATCAGCTGCAAGCTTCTCTTTTACTTGATATTGATATTCTGATGCCATTGGCGCTAAGTACAAAGTAAAAATCCCCGTGAACATAGCGGTAACAAAAGCAAGAACTAAAGTTACCCGCACTACATACCATTCACTTACACCACAGGCATGCAATACTGTCATTTCATTGTCAGCATATATGCGACCGTAAGCTAGTAAAACCCCTAAAAAAAGGCTTAACGGTAACATCATGCCTGCTAAGTCAGGAACTTTGAGTGCAATAAATATCATCACCATTTGCCCAGGAATGCTTCCTTCAGAGGCATCACCCAATACTCGAACAAATTTTTGACTGATAAAAATGGTCATTAACACAAAAAATACCGCTAGTTGCGTTTTTGCCACTTCTTTTAATAAATAACGAAAAATGATCACAAAAAGATCCCATTAAAACTGTGTTTTTTCTGACAATCGCCTAGTTTTTCAAGTAAACTTGCCGTTTTCATAACTAAACTATATTATCAATAGATAAGTTTAATTGATAAATGCGGCTATAATTATAGCCCTTAGCAGTATCACTTGAATAGATAAGAGTGCTATTTTTTACTAATTTTAGCAAGTTTTAATAAGTTATAGTCGCATTAGATGCAAAAGGAGAACTCATGGAGTTCGGAATAAAAAGCGGAAGCCCAGAAAAACAACGTAGTGCCTGTATTGTTGTCGGTGTATTTGAACCTCGCCGTCTTAGTTCAACAGCAGAACAACTTGATGAAATTAGTGAAGGCTACATTAGCAATCTTTTGCGTAAAGGCGACTTAGAGGGCAAGTCAGGACAGATGCTATTATTGCATCACGTGCCCAATATTCTTAGCGAACGCGTTTTACTGGTTGGCTGCGGTAAAGAGCGTGAATTAGACGAACGCCAATATCGCCAAATAATTAAAAAAACCATTAACACCTTAAATGAAACTGGATCAATGGAAGCCATTTGCTTTTTGCCTGAATTGCACGTTAAAGGTCGTGATACTTATTGGAAAGTGCGTCAAGCGGTAGAAGCAACTCAAGATGGTTTATACAGTTTTAATAGTTTAAAAACACGTAAAGAAGAGCCTCGTAGACCATTACGTAAAATTGTTTTTAACGTACCTACTCGTCGCGAATTACCAATTGGTGAACGTGCCATTAGCCATGCGTTAGCAATTGCTGAAGGTATTAGCACCTGTAAAAATGTAGCAAATATGCCGCCAAATATTTGTAACCCTGCTTATCTTGCTGAGCAAGCAAAAACTTTAGATGATGACTACGATAAAGTATCTACAACTATTATTGGCGAACAAGAAATGGAAGCGCTAGGAATGGGCTCATATTTAGCCGTTGGTCGCGGTTCAGTAAATGAGTCATTAATGAGCATAATGACCTACAAAGGAATTGATGATGACTCTAAACCGCTTGTTTTAGTCGGCAAAGGCCTTACCTTTGATAGTGGTGGAATTTCATTAAAACCAGGCGCTGGTATGGATGAAATGAAATACGACATGGGCGGAGCCGCTGGCGTTTTAGGCGCTATGCATGCTTTAGCTGAATTAGATTTACCTATTAATGTAATTGGTGTTTTAGCTGGCTGTGAAAATATGCCAAGCAGTAATGCTTACCGCCCAGGTGATATTCTAACCACTATGTCAGGCCAAACCGTTGAAGTGTTAAACACTGATGCTGAAGGTAGATTAGTGTTATGTGATGCTTTAACTTATGTTGAACGTTTTGACCCAGAAGCCGTAATTGACGTTGCTACTTTAACTGGCGCTTGTGTTGTTGCTTTAGGTAAACATGCCACAGGTTTATTAAGCTCTCATAACCCACTCGCTCATGAATTATTAAACGCTTCAGACCAAAGTGGCGATAGAGCATGGCGTTTACCGTTATGGGATGATTACCAAGAACAATTAGAAAGCCCATTTGCTGACATGGCAAATATAGGTGGTAAAGGGGCAGGCACTATTACTGCCGCCTGCTTCTTAGCACGTTTTACTAAAAAATATCATTGGGCACATTTAGATGTTGCTGGCACTGCATGGCGCAGTGGCGGTAAAGATAAAGGCTCTACGGGTCGCCCAGTTAGCATGTTAACGCAATTTATGCTTAACCGTGCAGGGCAAGAACAAGGCGAGTAATAAGCCCGATTAAGCCGCGCTACAAAGCAAAAGAGAAAATGGCAATGCAAACTCAAGTAATGTTTTATATATTATCTGATGATAAACAAAATGCTGACACTAGTTCAGCGTTTTATCATGCTTGTTTGCAAGCGAGTCATTTTTATCGACAAAATCAGCGCGTATTTATCTACACACAAGATCAAACTCAAGCGGAACAAGTAGACGAACTGCTATGGGCTTTTGACAGTGACAGTTTTGTACCTCATAACCTTGTTGGTGAAGGCCCTAAACAAGGTGCTGCTGTAGAAATAAGTAACAAAGCACCACAAGGTCGTAGACCCGTATTAATTAACTTAACTAGCACTGTGCCTGAGTTTGCTAATCAATTTCAATTTGTTGTTGATTTTGTACCTAGCGATGAAACACTAAAACAACAAGCCCGTGAACGTTTTAAAACGTATCGACAATGGGGCTTTCAAGTTGATAATCAGCCAGTTGAACCAAAACAAACAATATAGCCAATGCTCACATCAACAGAATCGTTAGCATTGATAGCGCAAATATCGAACCTCACTTTATATGGGTCGATCGATAATTTATAACTTTTATTCGAGAACATGATGGAAAAAACATTCAACCCAACCGACATTGAACAATCTTTATATACTAGCTGGGAAGAGCAAGGTTACTTTAGCCCAACAGGTGAAGGCGACAGCTACTGCATTGCTATTCCACCACCTAATGTCACTGGCTCTTTGCACATGGGCCATGCTTTTCAGCAAACCATCATGGACACGTTAATTAGATACCAACGTATGCAAGGTAAAAACACCTTATGGCAAACAGGTTGTGATCACGCAGGTATTGCAACCCAAATGGTGGTTGAACGTAAAATTGCTGCTGAAGAAGATAAAACCCGTCATGATTATGGCCGCGAAGGCTTTATTGAAAAAATTTGGCAATGGAAAGAAGAGTCTGGCGGCACTATTGGTAAACAAATGCGCCGCTTAGGTAACTCTATTGATTGGAACCGTGAGCGTTTCACTATGGACGAAGGCATGTCTGAAGCCGTGCAAGAAGTATTTGTACGTCTTTTTGAAGACGACCTTATTTACCGTGGTAAACGTTTAGTTAATTGGGATCCAAAATTCCACACCGCAATTTCTGATCTAGAAGTTGAAAATAAAGATAAAAAAGGCTACATGTGGCACCTACGTTATCCACTTGCTGATGGCGCAAAAACCGCTGAAGGTCTTGATTATTTAGTGGTTGCCACCACACGCCCAGAAACCATGTTAGGTGATACTGGCGTAGCAGTGAACCCTGAAGATCCGCGTTATAAAGATCTAATAGGCAAAAAAATATTATTACCATTAGTTAATCGTTTAATTCCTATTGTGGGTGATGATCACGCTGATATGGAAAAAGGCACAGGTTGTGTGAAAATAACCCCTGCCCATGACTTTAACGATAATGAAGTGGGCAAGCGTCATGCCTTACCACAAATTAATATTTTAGATAAAGACGCGGCAATTTTAGCCGCGGCACAAGTTTATGACACTAAAGGCGAAATTTGCGATGCCTATAGCACTGAGCTGCCAAGTGAGTTTGCTGGCATGGACAGATTTGTTGCGCGTAAAGCCATTGTTGCTAAATTTGATGAACTCGGTTTATTAGTTGAAGTTAAAGATCACGACTTAGTTGCACCTTATGGTGACAGATCAGGCGTTATTATTGAGCCATTATTAACGGATCAATGGTATGTGCGTGTTGAAAAACTCGCTGGTCCTGCGGTTGAAGCAGTAAAAGACGGTCAAATTGAATTCGTTCCTAAACAATATGAAAACCTTTATTTTTCTTGGATGAAAGATATTCAAGACTGGTGTATTTCACGCCAACTTTGGTGGGGGCATCGTATTCCAGCTTGGTATGATGAAAGCGGCAAAGTATATGTAGGTCGTACTGAAGATGAGGTACGTACTAACAACAATATCGCTGCTGATGTAACACTAAAACAAGATAATGATGTATTAGATACTTGGTTCTCCTCTGCCCTGTGGACTTTCTCAACGTTAGGTTGGCCAAAAGAAACTGAGGATTTAAAAACCTTCCATCCAACTGATGTTTTGGTCACAGGTTTTGATATTATTTTCTTCTGGGTTGCTCGCATGATCATGATGACCATGCACTTTAATAAAGATGAAAATGGCAAAGCACAAATACCATTCAAGAAAATTTACATGACAGGCCTTATTCGCGATGAAAATGGCGATAAAATGAGTAAATCAAAAGGTAATGTTATTGATCCGCTTGATATGATTGATGGCATTTCTTTAGAAGATTTATTGCAAAAACGTACTGGCAACATGATGCAACCAAAACTTGCCAAAAAAATTGAAAAATTAACCAAAAAAGAATTTCCTAACGGTATTGAAGCCCATGGTACAGATGCCCTACGCTTCACCTTAACCTCTGTAGCAACTACAGGTCGTGATATTAGCTGGGATATGAAACGCCTTGAAGGCTATCGTAACTTTACCAACAAGTTATGGAATGCGAGCCGTTATGTATTAATGAACACTGAAGAATTTGACTGTGGGCAGGAAGCAGATGCAGAAATGGAGCTTTCATTAGCTGATCGCTGGATCATCGGTCAATTTGAGCAAACGGTTAAAACAGTACATGAAGCCTTTGATAGTTTTCGTTTTGATTTAGCCTCGCAAGCTTTATATGAATTTACATGGAACCAATTCTGCGATTGGTATTTAGAACTAACGAAACCAGTGATCGCTCCTAATCAAAAAGAACAAGGCAGTGAAGCCCAGCAACGTGGCACACGCCATACGCTAGTAAATGTTTTAGAGGGGTTGTTACGTTTAATGCACCCAACAATGCCTTTTATTACCGAAACTATTTGGCAGCGTGTACAGCCATTAAGTGATTTCAGCAAAACTGAGAATTCAATCATGGTACAAGCATTTCCGCAATTTGATGAAAGCAATTGCGATCAACAAGCCATTGACGATCTTGAGTGGGTTAAACAGTTTATTGTTGCCATCCGCAATATTCGTGGTGAAATGGATATTTCACCAAGTAAATCATTATCCGTATTACTTAAAAATGTGAATAAAAACGATCTGCGCCGTTTAACTGAAAACGAGCAGTTTTTAAGCTCATTGGCTAAACTTGAAAGCATAAAAGTACTTAGTGATGACGAACAAAGCCCTGCTTCAGCCTCTGCCTTAGTTGGTGACTTATCAGTATTGATCCCAATGGCTGGTTTAATTAATAAAGAAGCTGAATTAGCACGCTTAGATAAAGCGATTGATAAGTTAGAAAAAGATGCGGCTAAAACTCGTAGTAAGCTTAGTAATGAAAACTTTGTAGGTAAAGCACCAGCAGCAGTTATCGACAAAGAAAAAGCTAAGCTAGCAGAAGCTGAGTCAGCTCTTACTAAAATGCTTGAGCAAAAAATACAAATAGCCGAGCTATAAAGAATAGCGCAGAAGGTCAATAAGTTATGCTAAAACTAAAATCAGTTGCTATCGACACCCTTAAAGAAAATGTTGCCTACCTACATCGCGACTGCCCTCTTTATCGCACCATAGATTTTCAAGCATTAATGAAAATAGAAATATACATTAATGGTGATACAAATCCTGTATTGGCTGTATTAAACATTGTTGAAGATGACTCAATTATTCAAGTAGATGAGTTAGGTTTAAGCAAACAAGCATTTGAACAATTATCAGAAAAAGAGGGAGTAATGGTTCGAATTGCTCCCGCTAAACCGCCCTTATCACTTAAAGCCGTTCATAAAAAAATTTCAGGTGAAACATTAACTAAAAATGAATTTAGTTTAATTTGTCACGACATTCTTGAAAACCGTTATTCCAAAATGGAAATTGCCGCTTTTTTAGTTGCCTGTAGTCACTCAGGTTTAGAGCGAGAGGAGGTTCTATTTTTAACCGAAGCTATGGTGCAGTCAGGAGAAACTCTTAATTGGGGTGAATCTATCGTCGTTGATAAGCATTGTATTGGCGGTATACCGGGTAACCGTACCACTATGATAGTAGTACCCATTGTAGCTGCACACGGCATGTTATTTCCTAAAACCTCTAGTCGTGCAATCACTTCTCCTGCGGGTACTGCTGATACTATGGAAGTATTGGCCAAGGTTGAAATTCCTATTGAAAAAATGAAACAAGTAGTTCAACAACATCGGGGGATGCTATCTTGGGGTGGCACAGCTAAATTAGCACCCGTTGATGATATTCTAATATCAGTTGAACGGCCATTATCAATGGACTCTACAGGGCAGTTAGTTGCTTCGATTTTATCTAAAAAAATAGCTGCTGGTTCCACTCACTTACTTATTGATATTCCTGTTGGGGCTTCTGCCAAAATTCACAGTAACCAAGATGCATTAAAGCTTAGAAAAGTTTTTGAATATATTGGCGACCAACTTGGATTACATATTGAAATTATTCTAACTGATGGCTCACAACCGATAGGTAATGGTATTGGTCCAGTTTTAGAAGCAAGAGATGTAGAAAAAGTATTAAAGAATAAATTAGATGCCCCAAAAGATTTACGCGAAAAATCATTACGTTTAGCTGGTAGAATTTTAGAATTTGATCCCGATGTTAGAGGCGGACAAGGGTATAATATTGCCCGCGACATTCTTGAGTCAGGCCGAGCTTATGAAAAAATGCAGTCCATTATCATGGCACAAGGCATTCAAACTGAAACAGAAGATGATGAGCCGTTGATGTATGAAGTAAAAGCTGAAAAATCAGGTTATATTCATGCTATAGATAATTTCAAAATATCTTCTATCGCTAGCCTTGCAGGCGCTCCCATAGATAAATATGCAGGTATTTATCTATTTAAAAAAGTCGGTGATAATGTTACAAAGGGTGACGTGTTATATAAGATATATGCTTGCTTTAAAAGCAATTTTGAATTTGCTACGCAATTTGCTATTAACAATAATGCTTATAGCATAGATAAATGCTCACCTACATCTGGCGATAGTTATTTACTATAAGCATGCTTAAATGAATTCACTTAATTAAACGGATAAAGATATGACCCTAGTTCTTGGCTTTAATGATTACTTAGCCCCTGCTCAACAATTAGCCCACCGCTTATCTATACCTTTTAAGCAAGTAGATAGCCATCAATTTCCTGACGGCGAAACCAAGGTTACTTTACCGAGCGATTTACCTAAACAAGTCATTATTTGCCAAACGCTCAACCAACCTGATCACAAATTGATTGAGCTTATTTTAGTAGCGCAAACAGCTAGGGAGCAAGGCGTTGAACAGATTACGCTAGTGGCACCCTATTTGTGTTATATGCGACAAGATATTGCCTTTCATACTGGCGAAGCCGTTAGCCAAAAAATAGTTGGCAAGCTACTTAGTGATTATTTTGATGCTGTACTTACTATAGATCCACATTTACATCGTATCAAACATTTATCTGAAGCTATTCCTACAGGTCAAGCGCTTGCCTTATTTGCAACGCCTGCAATGACAGATTTTATTAAAAAAAATGTCGAAAACCCTGTAATCATTGGCCCCGATGAAGAATCAATGCAATGGGTAAAGGCAATTGCAAAAACTGACCAATGGCATTACAGCATAGCCAACAAACAACGCTTTGGAGATAAAGACGTTGCCGTCACTTTAGATGACATTAATTTAACAAACCGCAATATTATTATTGTTGATGACATTGCCAGTACAGGTAGAACCCTTGAACAAACAGTTAAACAACTTTTGCCACAAGAACCAAAGTCTATTTCAATAATGGTAACCCATGCTTTTTTTGTTGATGATGCTATTAAGCGCCTTCATGCGCTTGGCGTAACTAACATTTGGAGCTCAGACAGTGTGTTACACAGCACAAACACCTTTAGTGTTATTGATATACTCGCCCAAGCAGTCGAAAGCTTATCTACAACATAGTTAACCTGAACTTTGGATAAGTTAGTATTATTTGTACGCAAAAAGTATTGTAACTCATTCTAATAACATTGATTTTAAGCTCTCTTACTAATGCAATATTAATTAAAATAAAAAATCGAACTATTTTATTTTTTATAAAGCATATTAAAATCAACTGTGTTATGCTCCTAACGCGTTGAGTTTTTGTGTTGCGGATGAAGGTTGATACTAACTTTTGTTTTAGATTTACCAGGTACTGATGTACTTGTATATTCTTAACAAATGGATTTAGGCAATGCAAACTGATTGTTTGTTCCAAATATGGTTTGTTACGAATATGGTTTGTTTCCTTCCTCTTCTTGTACTACTTATGGTAGAGGGCATTTACTCGGGTAAAAACGGTGTTAATTTCTATTGAGAATTCACTCAAAGAAAGCACCACATTAATAATATTTAAGAATACGGGAAAATGTAAAGTATGTCTGATTCAGTTACTGGTAAAGTTAAATTTTTCAACGAAACTAAAGGTTTCGGTTTTATAGAACAAGAAAATGGTCCTGACGTGTTTGTTCACTTCAGCGCTATCTCAGGAGACGGCTTCCGTACTCTTGCTGACGGTCAAGCAGTAACGTTCACTGTTAAACAAGGTCAAAAAGGCCCTGAAGCAGAAAACGTTTTAGCTGTATAAGTTCTAACTTATAAGCTAAAAAAGCGAAGAAAGAGTTAAGCTCATTCTTCGCTTTTTTGTTTCTAACACTTTAAGTTAAGCTTCTACCTGATTATTATTCCTAACCTCCCATCTTTCTATCTTATACCATTAAAAACTGGCTCCTCGATTAAAGCACTACAACAATGACAGAGTGCTAATTCAAATAATGACAGCTTGAGAAAATCAAACTAACTCAAAAAATAAGTTGATCTGACCATTAAAAGTTATTATGGGTGGCTTAATAATTTTGTTAGCTGTTGGTTAAAATTAATAATGGTAGCGGCAGGATATAACTGTAATATGACTATCATTAATAGCATATACAAGACGATTAGACTCATCCACACGTCTTGACCAAAAGCCTGATAAATTCTCTTTTAAAGGTTCAGGTTTTCCAATTCCCTCAAATGGAGAACGCTTAGTGTCGGTAATTAATTTATTAATTCGTTTAAGCGTTTTTTTATCTTGCCCTTGCCAATATACATAATCAGTCCATGCATCATCGGTCCACGCTAACAACCTAGTCATTTAATATTTCTCGCTCCATCACTTTATCTGATTTATATTGTTCAATAGAGCGAGTTAGATGAGCCGCGTTAGCAGGTGACTTTAATAAGTGAACAGTTTCCATCAAACTGTTATAGTGATCCATAGACATAACAACAGCATCTTCAGAATCTCTACGTGTAATTACAGTATAGTCTGCGTCATTTATGACATGATCAAGTACAGATTTAAGTCCATTTCTCGCTTCAGTAAAAGATACAATTCTCATAGTACTCTCCTTTTAAAGTTGTACAGTTAATAAGACAAGTCTAACTAAAAGTAATGGCTTGTGCAAGATTAGGTACAAGTTTAGTTGAAGCA
>JADGDH010000200.1 GCA_016745015.1 Colwellia sp. | reverse complement strand
GCTTGAAAACTAAAGGGTGGTAATAATGCTTGTTTTCTTTCTACTAAGGCTTGTTTAGCAAAATGTTGATAGCCATTATGAACCAAATCTTGTAAAAGCGGATGATCAGGATAATTGGTTTGTACCAATACTTTACCGGGTTTGCTCGCACGCCCAGCACGCCCTGCTACTTGAATAAGTAGTTGTGCCATTTGCTCACTGGCACGAAAATCAAAACTAAAGAGTGCACCATCTCCATCAAGCACTGCGACTAAAGTGACATCAGGGAAGTGATGACCTTTAGCCAGCATTTGAGTGCCAATTAATAGTTGATGTTTTTTATCTGTTATTTCTTGTAATAGTTTGGCTAATTCACCTTTTTTACGTGTACTGTCTCTGTCTATTCTTACTATATTAACATCAGGGAATATTTCACCAATACGTTGCTCTAGCTGCTCAGTGCCTTGCCCAATAGGTGCTATGCGAACACTGCCACAATTAGGACATTGCTTAGGAACTCGTTTTTGGCTACCACAATGATGGCATATTAATAACTGTTGTTTTTGATGAAAAGTATAGGGCTTATCACAACGTGGACAATCGCAAAGCCAGTGGCATTCTTGGCAGTTGATAGCAGGCGCATAACCACGGCGATTCAAAAATATTAACACCTGCTCACCACGTGCTAACGTTTGTTTTATTTCGTGTTTTAAAGTACCAGATAAGCCAAACTCCATTTGTTGTTTGGCAACATCTATTAATGCTATTTGCGCTTTATTGCTTTTTCCTGCACGTTTGTGCAGTTGATGGTATTGATATTTTCCCGACAGAGCATTTTGTAACGATTCAAAGCTAGGTGTAGCACTGCCTAAAATAATAGGAATGTTCAGCTGTCTTGCGCGTAAAATAGCGATGTCTCGGCTATGATAACGAAAGCTGTCTTGTTGTTTTAATGAACTGTCGTGCTCTTCATCAATAATAATCATGCCCAATTGATGTAAGGGAGAGAAGACAGCAGAGCGAGTACCTATTACAATAGCTGCACTGCTTTGTTGAGCGTTTAGCCAAGTATCTAAACGTTCGGTGTCATTGAGGTTAGAGTGATGCAAACAAATGGGCACATTAAATCGTTGCTCAAAACGTAATAAAGTTTGCGGTGTTAAGCCGATCTCAGGAACAATGACTAACACTTGTTGATTATTAGCCAATACGTTTTCCATCGCTTGTAGATAAACTTCGGTTTTACCACTACCAGTAACGCCATCAATTAAATGACAAGAAAACTGCTCAAGTGATTGACTTATTGCGGCAACAATAATGGCTTGTTCGGTAGATAATATTTGTTTGTTTTCTTGTGTTAAATCTTTCTCTTGCCATGAAAAATGACAAGGTTTGTGCTTGGTTTCCATGATAAGTTCTTTGGTCACCAATGCATTTAACTGTGTTTTGCTATAACCTAAAGTACGCAATTCAGCCCAACTAATACCTTGATGCTTTGCTATTAATTGATAAAGAGCAAACTGTTTAGGCGCTTTAGTTTCTACTTTAGTTAAGTGCTCTTTTTGTTTGTTTTCGGTTATTTCTACGCTGTGCCAAGCCATGGGGGGTTGTAAGTCTACATTTTTTACTTGGCGTAATAATTTAGGTAATGCTTGTTGAAAAACGTCGCCAATAGGGTGGTGGTAATAATCAGCACATAATCGCAAATAATTCACTAAAAGATAACTTAAGTGAAAACTGTCGTTCAGACGTTTTGAAATAGGTTTTATTTTCGCATCTACATTACATTTATCATCTATAGCAATAACAATGGCGATAACTTGTCTTGCACCAAACGATACGGCTACGCGCTCGCCAATTTTTATTGCTGGCGTTTGCATTTCCTTTGGTACTTGATAAGTAAACAATTGCCGCATAGGAACAGGCACCGCAACTTGTATATATTGTTCAGACACGAATTATAATAAATGTTAATTGGTGAGGATTTACGGGGTATCTTATCGCAAATAGTCGCATTTATTAATAAGTCTTTTTTTAAACAATTTTGTACTGTTTTTGCTTGCAGTCAAAGCAGTGATCATTTATTATTCGCCCCCATTAATTTTAACCACGTATGGTGCTTAGCGTTATTCAGTTGATACAACTAAACGGCTAAGTGGCGATGCGCCCAATTTCTCGAAAGAGATATAGAGGTCCCCATGAAAGACGGAATTCATCCTAAATATGTTGAGTTTAAAGCAACTTGTTCTTGTGGCAATGTTATTACAACTCGTTCAACTACTGGTAAAGACATATATTTAGACGTATGTTCTGAATGTCACCCATTTTACACTGGTAAGCAGAAAGCTGCTGAAACTGGTGGTCGTGTTGATAAATTCAACAAACGTTTTGGTGCACTTTCTAAGAAGTAAGTTACTTTCACTTTGTATAAAGTGAATAAGCATCAAATAAAAAAGCGCCAATTGGCGCTTTTTTTGTCTGTAATTAAATAATAATTAAACAAATAATCCTGTTGTTGATGATTTTAGCAAGAATAAATGATCACATAATCGTGATATTGCTACTAGTTTCAGTAGTGAAATCCGTCTGTATTTCTGCTACATTAACTCTCTAAAAAACCTTCTCGAACTTTTACATAAGGCTCAGTAAATGGCAGAAAGAAAATCGGGTAAATTTGCCAAAGAAAGGCAATTTATCAAAGACAAACAAATAGATGATTTAAAAACCCCACCGCATTCTTTAGAAGCAGAACAGTCTGTGCTGGGGGGCTTGTTGCTTGATAATGAAACTTGGGATCGTGTAGCAGAAAAAACCGTAGCAGACGACTTCTACAGTCGTTCACATCGCCTTATTTTTGAAACAATAGGTGCTCTAATTGAATTAGGCGAGCCTGTTGATTTAATCACACTTTCAGAAGCATTGGAAAACGATCAAAAACTAGATGATGCAGGTGGGTTTGTTTATCTCGCTGAGATGATGAAAAACACACCAAGTGCTGCAAACATCACAGCTTATGCTGACATTGTTCGTGAACGTGCTGTAACGCGCGAAATGATCAGCGTTGCTAATGAACTTGCAGAAGCAGGGTATGACACGCAAGGAAGAAACAGTGCTGATTTACTCGACTTTGCTGAAACTAAAGTATTTGCCATAGCCGAGAAACGCGCTAATAAATCAGAAGGTCCTGAAAGTCTTCATTCGGTATTAGAAAAAACAGTTGATAGAATTGAAAAGCTTTGTTCAACTGACACCGGTGGTGTTACTGGTGTACCGAGTGGCTTTTCAGATTTAGATAAAATGACGGCAGGCTTACAAAAGTCTGACTTAATTATTGTTGCAGCTCGTCCTTCTATGGGTAAAACAACGTTCGCGATGAACTTGGCTGAACATGCCGCAATGACTCAAGATAAACCCGCATTAATCTTTAGTTTAGAGATGCCTGCAGATCAAATTATGATGAGAATGCTAGCCTCTCTAGGGCGAATTGATCAAACTAAAATTCGTACAGGGCAGTTAGACGATGAAGATTGGGCGCGTTTGTCTTCTACTATGGGGTTATTAATTGAAAATGGTAAAATGTTCATTGATGATGCTGCTGGCTTAACACCAACAGAAGTTCGCTCAAGAGCTAGGCGTATTCATCGTGACCATGGCGGTATTTCTATGATTATGATCGATTACTTACAACTGATGCGTGCACCGCAATTTTCTGATAACCGTACCTTAGAAATAGCTGAAATTTCTCGCTCT
>JADGDH010000199.1 GCA_016745015.1 Colwellia sp. | reverse complement strand
GGGCGATAAAATGTCTCGTTTTATGCAATTGTGTGATGCCTTTGATATACCAATGATTTCTCTTTGTGATACGCCTGGCTTTATGGTTGGGCCTGAGGCTGAAAAGCAGGCAACGGTTCGACATATTTCTAGGATTTTTGTTGCGGCTGGTAATCTAACCGTTCCATTTTTCACAATTGTGTTACGCAAAGGGTACGGATTAGGTGCTCAAGCAATGGCTGCAGGCAGCATGCATTCTCCCGTATTTACAGCGTCATGGCCTACTGGAGAGTTTGGGGCAATGGGAGTTGAAGGAGCGATTAACTTGGCTTTTTCTAAACAACTGGCAGCAATAGAAGACATTAAAGAACGTGAAAAATTGTTTAAATCTCTCGTTGATAAAACTTACGAAAATGGTAAAGCATTGAGTATGGCAAGTTATATGGAAATAGATGCAGTAATAGATCCCATAGACACCAGAAAATGGATAGTCAGGGGATTAAAATCAACACCGAAACGAGGTGAACAAACAAAAGAAAAGCATTCATTTGTTGATACTTGGTAAATACTTGGTAAGCTTTGATTAAATAAGCTTAGCTATGCCTGTGTTACTTACAAAAGGTAGGGTTTAGCTAGAATTAGAAACGCTTTTAGGCAGTGCGTGGGTTGAAGGAAATGGTTGTTCAAGAGTATATTTTCTTGAACAACTATTAATAAAAAAGTATACCTCTATCATGAGTGGCTCAAGTAAACCTTACCGCTGGCTTGAAAGCTAATAGGAATTTAAATTGAAAACTGAAATTAATCAGATGTTACCGTTGGATAATGGTGGTCGCACATTATGGAAAAGGACGTTGGAGTTATGGGTTTTCACAATGATAAAGTCACCCATGATATTTTTTGTTCGGCCTTATATTACTCATTTAAATGATGCACGAACTCAAATTCTGGTGAAACTGAACCGCAAGAATAAAAATCCTTATGGTTCAATGTATTTTGGCAGCCTAACCGTCGGTGCCGAGATTGTACCTGGTATTACAGTAGTGACCACTAGTCGACAACTAAACATACCAGTATCATTCTTAGTCAAGCAATTTAACGGTAATTATAAGCTTAAAGCCAACAGTGATATGGTTTTTGTTTCCGCTGACAATGCAGCTATTAAACAGGCCATTATTGATTCAAGTAAAGATGGTTGTGCAAAAACACTAACTATTACGGTGAATGCATACAATAAAGGCTCTGAAGAAGTCTCTGCAATTTTTGTGATGGATATATCATTAAAGGCGAAGAATAAGGAATAAGTATTCGTTTATTGATACATAACGTAGATACCCTACTAATTTTTTTCAGATTCAATTTCTGTATGCAAATCATCTAAATAAACCTCGTCACCCAATTTAAATAATACAGGGTAATAGCAAGCATATTTTTCAAGAAGAAGTTCATAAGGAACATCCGCAAAGCATCCATGATCTTGTAAGTACTCCATATACTTATTTCCAGCATTATTAAACTTCTGAAACTTCGAGTCTGTTTCTCCGTCAAATTCAAGGGGTGGAATTCCTGCAATTTTACATAAATTGCTATCAAATGCCGGCGTTGCTTTAACCCAGCGACCATCCAAATAAATTTCTACGTAACCATGGTAATAGAATATATTTGTTCCCATGCGTTCTAATAACTTTTTTGATGATAAATGATTAACTACATCAGAAAATCCAACTCTAGCGGGGATATTTACTGATCTTAGCAGTGCAGTAAAAAGAATTGCTTTTGATACACAATATCCTTTACCCGCTTTAAGTACTTCACTAGCAGTAAAGCATGATTTATTTAGCGTTATCGCATACGGATCGTATTTTATTGAATCTCGAACATATAAATAAAGTGATATAGCATTATCTTTATCTGTTGCTCCAGATGAACAAATAATGTCAGATACTTCTTTTATTTTTTTATTTGAGTAATCAATATAACTTGTTTCAGAAAGATATTTTTTCATTGTTCAGCCTAATTTAATAAAAAATGAGCTCATTTGAGCCCATTTAATCATTTATTAAAATTCTATTCGTTAAATATATGTGCTTGTTTCTGCTAACGTAGCTCTCTGCGTAATAATTTACCAACGCTAGATTTAGGCACTTCATCAATAAATACAACTTGTTTAGGAACCTTATATCCGGTTAGCCCTTTGCGACAAAAATCAACAACATCTTTCTCAGTGATGTTTGCATCTTTTGAGTCTTTATTAATAACGATAAAAAGTTTCACAGCCTCGCCTGTTTTTTCATCATCTACACCAATACAGGCAGACTCTAGCACGCCAGGCATATTAGCTATTTCAGCTTCAATCTCATTAGGGAAAACATTAAAACCAGAAACATTAATCATATCTTTTTTTCGATCTACAATATGAAAAAAGCCTTGATCGTCAAGCATTGCTACATCACCCGTTTTGAAATAACCATCCTGGGTCATACAATCGGCAGTTGCTTCAGTATTGTTCCAATATCCAGACATAACTTGTGGGCCTTTGGCACATAACTCACCAGACTGACCTTGCTCAACAATATTATCCATATCATCTCGTATAGAAATATCAGTATTAGGTACTGGTACACCAATGCCAGCGATATATTCACTTTGCCCCGTTTCTTTAATAAAACGACCAAAGTTTAAAGTTAAAACTGGAGATGTTTCAGATAAACCATAGCCTTCTTGCAGTTTAACACCCGTAACCTTCCGCCATTTATTTGCTACGGCTTGTTGTACCGCAGCACCGCCACCAACGCACAGTTTTAGTGATGAAAAATCAACTTGATCAAAACCAGGGGTATGTAACAAACCATTAAATAAAGTATTTACACCTGTAAACATAGTTGCAGGGGTGTTTTTCCACACTTCAACAAAACTTGGCATATCACGAGGGTTTGCCACTAACACGTTTTTAGCACCAAAATAGAAAGAGCCTAATGCATTAGCCATTAAAGCAAAAATATGATACATCGGGATAGCAGTAATAATAACTTCATTACCGTGAACAATATTATTTTTAGAAAACTCTTCATATTGCAATATATTGGCGATTAAATTGCCATGACTAAGCATTGCCCCTTTAGATAACCCTGTAGTGCCACCTGTATACTGTAAAAACAGTAAGTCATCTTGGCATAGCTTAGGTTCAGTTAACTCAAGATTTTCACCTTGTGTTAAAGCGTCGGTAAAGTTAGTAGTATTTTCTAAACGTTCGTCAACAGGTGAGTAGGGTAGGCCTTTATTAACCAAGTCATCTAAATCAAGGGTGATAACATTTTTAATGTCTGTTTCATTAATAACATCAGCTAATACTTTAGTTGATGGGGAAAAAAGTACAATAGTATCAACTTGCGCATCATTTAACTGATGCTTCAACTCTCGTGCTGTGTACATAGGGTTAACGTTCACTTGCACAGCGCCTATACGAATAATTCCCCACATTGCGACAGGAAAACATAAGATATTAGGGCACATTAGCGCAACACGGTTACCTTTCTTTATATTTAATTTATGTTGAAGAAAGGCTGCGAAATCTCGTGATAACTCATCTACTTGTTCAAATGTGAGTTCAGTACCAAAACTGCTATAAGCAGATTGCTTTTTATATTTAGGTATTGTTTGTTGGAATAAGTCTGATAAAGAAGCAAAGTGGCTTAAATCTACTTCATGAGCCACGTTTTGTGGATAATTTTTAAACCAAGGTTTAGTCATGTG
>JADGDH010000198.1 GCA_016745015.1 Colwellia sp. | reverse complement strand
CTAGGCTCCATCCTGCCAGGCCGATTACCTACGGTTCTTTTCGCTATTAGTGCTAGCATATTTTCATCAATTTGTTGCTTAAGCAGCAGGTAGGTATTTAATATTTGCAAGGCATGTTTAAAACTTATTTGTCTTGGTGTTAAGTCATAAATAATCGCCGATTGAGCGATTAATAACCGCAATAAATTATTGGCTAAAAAATAAATCCAAATTTCCTTTTCACACATTTCTGGTGTTTTACAACTCAAAATATCCATACCTAATGTTGTTTTTATATGGCGAAAATCCACTTCAATATTCCAGCGTTTTTTGTATAAATTTTGTAAGGATTTTTTGGGATAAACTTTAGCGGATAGCATTGTGGTAATGAGTATTTTTTTACCTACTTTACATTCACGAATAATAATCTCTTCGGGTAGCTCATCAAACGCTTTTTGCTCCATCCAGTCAGGCTTTCTTTTTGATTTAGGTATCGCCACTAAATGGTCTTTTTTCCCTAAGGTAAATCCTTTACCAAAATCAGTGATTAATTTACGTGCCCCCAGCTGTTCAAAGAGTACATCAATACCTCTTCTTATCATTTCAACTAATAAAAAACAAGTACCGAAAAAGGCATCGCCCATCACAATATCGCCTTGTTTAAAGGTGTCTAGCACTTCACGGAGTAATGTTTGCTCGTCTGAGCCTTTTCCTTTAAGAGGACTTATTGCCGCATTAAGGATCACACCTGAAGATAAACAACTGACCGCCAACACTCGGCAAATAGGAAAACCTAAACCGGGTTTTTGACTACTTTGCTGTGGAAATTTTTGTTGATTTTCTGGCGTGTCTGGCATCGTTAATGTTGTGCCATCGATAAGACAAATATGTCTACCTTTCCAGAGCCAATCTTCGGGTGTTTTTTGATGGACTAATTCAGCTATTTTTCTGGCTAATTGACTCACTAATGCTACAGGTGTTTTTTTTCTAGCAAGGCAATAAGCCCCTGTATTAGGACTGATTTTTAAGCTGCTATTTTGTCGTTGTTGTTGAATGATCAGATCGTTAACTGCTTTACTGCAAGAGCGGTCTTCATTTAAGCTTTGTGTGAGAAACATAGATAACGTACACATTGGCGTATAAATATTTTCTCTATGATTTGGAATGTTATTTTCAATGATAGGAGCAAGCTCTTCATGGTTGAGTAATTCGATAAAATCAGAAGAGTTGATGTTTTTTGCGTAGGTTTGAAAGTTATTCTTTTTAGATGAACGAATTTGGGTGATAATAGTCATTAAGGCAGTGATTTTGGTTGTTATTTTTGTGGTGAAAACATTCTACTAGAGTCACTGTCTTTTTTATATGTTGCTTCATATTTATCACCATTAACTAATTGTTTTATATAGTATATACTCTTATTTAAGTGCCATTCGGCTCTGACCCCTTTTACTCACCTTTTACTCTTTTACTTCTCAGAAAATTGCACAAGTTATTATGGGTGGCTAAATAAAAGAGCTAAATAAAAAACAGTAATCAAATGAATAAGGGCATTTCGTTAGGTATAATTATTTGGTATCTGTTTAGGTCTAATGTCACCATATATTACTTTGGTATTACATTTAGGTTATGGTGCGGTATTAGCTGCCGTATTTGCAAGGTTAATCCAACCAGTAAACATAGGGTTTTACCATGGAGTATTTAAAGAGTCGTTTGAGTAATTATCACCATTCCTTGTCATATATGGGGATAATTATTGCGGTCATATTTTTTTCAATTTCTTTAATGCCATCACTTTTGCCAAGGCCTTACTTATTACAGGGACTCTTATCAGGACTCACCTTAACTATCGGTTACGGTATTGGTGTTTTTCTCAGGTTCTTCTGGTTTTACCTTGAGTTTCCTAAGTTAACTGGCCGTATAAAACATTATTTTCAATATTTTGCTTCAACTCTAAGTTTTTTAATATTTTCTTACGCTATATATGCTTCCAATAGTTGGCAAGATGAGGTGCGAAGCTTAATGGGTTTAGCGCCTGTTAGAGATTATTTCCATTTTAAAATGTTAGCTATCGCTTTATTGCTCGCTTTTACATTACTTTTTTTTAGTCGGTTGCTCTTTAATAGTTTTGATAAAATAAGATTAAAAATGACTAGGGTCATTCCGAATAGAATCTCTAATATCTTAGGATTAATACTCGTTATTTTTACCGTATTTGTTTTTACCAATAACTTTATTATCAGCAAGGTCGTAGCTTCGCTCGATAAGGTTTACTCTTTTGCTGATGAGAATACCGATAAGGGTATATCAAAGCCGTTAAATCAAAATGCCACAGGCAGTACCCGCTCTTTAATTGAATGGGATAGTATTGGACGTACAGGGCAAAATTTTGTAGCTACCGGACCAAGTGATGAGGACTTATCTGTGTTTTTTAAAGAGCGAACTTTGGCTCCTCTACGAATATATGCGGGACTTCGCTCAAGTGAATCGGTTCAGCAAAGAGCCGAATTAGTGCTGAAAGAACTTATTCGTATAAATGGATTTAACCGCTCTAAACTAGTTATTGCTACACCTACGGGCACTGGGTGGTTAGACCCTTCTGCTATGGATCCTTTCGAGTATTTACACAAAGGTGACACGGCTATTGTGTCAATGCAATATTCGTACTTACCTAGCTGGTTAACGTTATTGGTCAATCCGGAGGGCGCAAAAGAGTCAGCTTTAGCGTTATATAATACTATTCATAAATATTGGTCGACGCTGCCCAAAGAAACTCGTCCAAATTTGTATGTTTTTGGTTTAAGCCTCGGTGCTTTCGGAGCTGAAACCTCAATGAATGTAGCGACAATGATTCAAAACCCAATACAGGGAGGGATTTTCGTTGGGGCGCCCTTTCCAAGTACGATTGCCCCGATGTTGACAAAACAACGCAACCTTAATTCTCCGCAATGGCTTCCTATAATACACGATAGCTCATTAGTCCGTTTTAGCGCCCAACAAAATAACTTGAAAAATGAAAGTTGGCAGTGGGGTCCCGTGCGATTTGTTTACATTCAATATGCGAGTGATCCAATGGTTTTTTTCTCTTTAGACCTATACCGAAAAGAGCCAGACTGGATGAAAGGAGAAAGAGGGCATGATGTATCTCCTAACTTTACCTGGTATCCTGTCATTACTTTTTTACAAGTCTTATTCGATTTACCAATGGCTGATAGAGTCCCTAGAGGTCACTCCCATAATTATTCAGCAAGTAGTTATATCGATGGCTGGTTAGAGGTAACTCAACCTGTCAATTTAAGTTCCGATGAAGAAAAAAAGGTAAGAAGCCACTTTAAGAATGAATAACTAGCCAACGAGTTATTCACTCTTACTATCGGAGCATTGCTCGACATTGTACTTATTACTTTTAAGTGCTTGTTACCATGCTTTACCCTGCAAATTTAACACAGTGCTTAGCGCTAAAAAATTAGGAAGATAAGTACTGGTATTTGGCACGCCACCAGCGCTTACGAACAATTAAAAGAAAATGGGATTGAGATACTATTTAAAGCCTCCTTTAATGCCAAGTTAAATCTAGGCTTATTTGTGAAGGGGCTTATATTTCAACACCCAACTTTCGCCCTCCGAGGGCATAGGTCACAGGTTCGACTCCTGTCGGGTGGGCCATTATTAATAAAAAATTACTCTTGTTCTTCATTGCCCGATATAACAACTTGGTTACGACCATAATCTTTCGCTAAATAAAGCGCATTGTCTGCTTCATTCATTTGTTGCGAA
>JADGDH010000197.1 GCA_016745015.1 Colwellia sp. | reverse complement strand
CCTCTAGCGTTCGATAAAAAAAGCTGTTATTTTTTAAACCAAGTCCAATATCTACTTAATCAAAAGTGTATTTCAACGTTGTTATAACAATAAGGCGAATTAACAAGGAAGGTATATGAAAAACACTAGGCAACGGGGAGTTAAAGCCTCACGCATAAAATTAGAGCATTATATGTCAGAATCAGGCATAAAATCTCAAGCAGAGCTTGCTCGAAAAATTGCTGATATTGAAGGGCTAGAAAGCGAACCAAAAGATTTAGTTAACCGAATTTTCCGACAAAACAAAGTAGAGCATAACTCGCTTGAGCGTATTGCCAGCGCATTGAATATTGAAGCTTACAAGTTATATTTAACACAAGAAGATCAAGCTTTAATAACTGAAAACCAAAAAATTTCAGTTACTCAACTTAGCCTTGATAATAAAGCAAAAAAAACTATACCTTCCAAAAGTTGGACTTCACGGTTTACTATTATTCTGCTCTTAGCTATTTTACTCGCTATATTATTTAATCTTTTTTTGACAAAGCCTGAGCCTGAAAGGGAAAATTTATCCAACTTCAAAAATAGCTTGCTATATCCTGCTGACCTTTCACTTTACCCATTAGCAAATTATATCGTGGAACAACAAAATGCTCTGCGAATCGGCTTAGTGCCGCAAGCCCTCTTTAAGGATTTCACCTTAAACGAAGAAGCGCTAAATAAATATGAAGTCGATAATGTTTGGATATTAGAACAAGAAGATTTTACCCGTTATAGCCTACTGTATATAAAGCACTTTTCAGGTGGAAAAATTTCAACCTTATCCTCAACTGTTTTAACTAAAAATGAATTAAATCAATCATATAAATATATAAACTCACTGTTTAACCAACTAATAATCACACCGCATGAGGCCAGCTCAAAAACAGAAATAGCAGAGAATGCATTAACAATAGCAAAAGCAAGACAACTTACAGAACTCTATTTTGATGCCAGCAATATGTCCCAAGCTGAAGAGTTACTTGACAAACTTCCCGTAAAAAATGCTGAAGCTTTAGCAACTCAATGTTTAATCAAAGTAATTACTGGCTGGCATAGCAATGAAAAAGATAACTTTAAACAAGCACAGTCTTTATGTGAACGTGCCCTCATGCTTGATAGCCAGCACCCTTTTGTACTATCTACCAATGCTTTTCGTTTATATAGAAACGGGCAATATGAAGATGCAACCCGTGCATATAAAATGATTTTAGAGCAGTTCCCAAATAATATAGAAGCGCTACTTGGTCAAGCAGAGCTAAGTATGAGATTTTACTTGGAAGATCCGACACAAAATAAAGCAGCCCTTGATCGAGCTATAACACGTTCACAACAAGCTATTCTATATGAGCCAAACTACTGGCGAAGTTACCAACTGCTAATGAATTTATTCTATTTATCTAAGCAATCTAAAAAAGCATTAGAGGTTACTAAAAAATTAATCGAGCTAGCCCCCAACCAATTAACACTAGCCAATGGTGCCATACTTAGCCTTTGTCATGCACAAACTACAGAAGCACAAAAATATTCCGAACAAATGTTGGCAATTAACGCTAGTTCATATATTGCTCACGAAACTTTATTTTTTATAAATGCTTATCAAAATCAACTTAAAGAAGCTTTATCAGCAATGCAAAGTGCAATGCAAAATTTCCAACAGAATCAAGGTGGTCTTTACTTACAATGGGGACAGTTAGCTGATGCTTTTCGTTGGTTAGGAGATAAAGAAAATGCGATTGAGAACTATGAAAAAGCCCTTGTCGAGTATGAGCAAGATAAAATTAAGCAACAAACAACCGAAAACGATCAAATCTATACCTTGTATTTTCAAGCAGCAATCAACCAATTGAAAGGCATTGCATTATCACCTGCTCTGTATTTATCTCTAACTAATTTAGATATAGATAACATGCCTTCCACTAATCAACTAAAAGCAGCTATTCTTTTACGTTGGTTGGAGAAACAGCAAGAAGCTCAGGCGTTAACCGATAAACTGATAAAAACGTGCCCTATATACAGCCAAGCAGTGGATCTAAAATTCAACTAGTTAATCTGTTAAGATACTATTTAAGCTTGAGTGAGAATATTATTCTATTTCAATACCAAGATTAGAAAGCCCTTCTGACAATACCATCTCTTTGGCTAGCTGACATGAACGTTTATTTTCAGCGGCAAATTTTAGAAAATCAAACACTTCATATTGTGTTTCTTTCTCCCACACCGTTAAAGGGTGTTCATCTATATTCACTGGCAACACTTCAGTTGCACCTTCATCAATCAATAACAATTCCACATAATAACTAACGCTGTTATGAGATAAGCGGCTAATACTATTAATATCTTCATGGTCTTTATCTGTACCATTAGTTTGCATAAGCTGCAATAAAGACACCATCGCCATACAAGCATCAAGGGCAGGAAAAACACCAAAAGAGTCAAATTCTTCGGGGTTAGGGGTTTGTTCTTCTAATTTATTTAGCTGAGCATTAATATTGATTTTGATTTGATTTTTTTTATCTAACCATTGCCATATTAGATCAAGTTGATTACGTAATAATGCATAATCACCAAACTGGCTACTTTCACTAAACATTCGATAATTAGGCAACATGCGCTCTAATAATGCACTAGCAAACGCAATTTGCTGCCAACGACTTAGTTTTTCAAAAGGAAGGTGTATGGCCAAATTATTTCCTACCTTCACTGTCTTTAGTTAATTGTTTTTGTGCATATTCAAACTTCAACCTATATTCGGTCAATTTACTTTCTAATTCACGAATTTGTTCGAGAAATTGTTCTTTCTTCTCATTATACTGAGTAATCATTTCACTATTTTCATCACGTAAGTATTTAATAGTTTCTCGTACTTGATCATTGTCTTTTTCTTGCTTCTCTCGAGTGGTATTAAAACGATTTAGCACATTTTCCTGCCCATCTTGTGCTAGCTTTACTTGAGATTTAAGTGTTTCAACCTCTTTTTCATATAGTTTAATATCTGCTTGTTCAGTAATTAAATTATCTGTTAATTCTTGGTTCTTGTTTTCTAGCTGAGTAATTTGTTGTTGAGATGCTTCTTGAGCTTGTTGCTGTTGCTTTTCTTTCAACGAATATTTTTTTTGCTCTTCTAACTGCTGTGCTTTCAACTTAGTTTGTTGAGCATTCAATTGATTTAGCTCTTGTTTGTTATCTTGAGAAGTTTTTACTTGTTGCTTAATTTCATCTTCTAACAGCACTAATTTTTCTTGCTGCTCTGTTAGTATTTTTTTCTGCTTATTTGATTCGCTTTGTGCCTGCTGTAATTGATCATTTATTTGCGCAATATTATGCTCTGCTTCTTGCTTTGTATTTTCTACTTGGTTTCTATGTTGCTCTATTAGTGCTTGTTCTTGTTCTGCAAATACAGCTAAACTTTCATTAACTGTTGAAATTTCTTGCTGCTGTTCATATAGTTCTTTTTCATTGGTTGCTATTTGAGTACGCTGTATTTTATCCTGCTCACTAAAACGTGTTTGCGCTTGTTTCTGCTGCTCTTTTTGACTTAAAATATCTTGTTTCAAACCTTCAATGGTCTGAAGTGATTTTGTGGCTTGCTCACCTTGTGCTAATTTTGAGCTTTCTTGTTCGTTTAATAATTTTGTTTGCTCTTCTACTAAGGCGGCTTTAATTAATGTATTTTCGTGCTCTAAGCGCTCAATAGCTTCACTAAAGTTAATTTGATTTTGTGTTAGCTCAACCTGAAATTTTTGCT
>JADGDH010000196.1 GCA_016745015.1 Colwellia sp. | reverse complement strand
ATCATCATGCTGTACCGCAATTTTAACCACAACTTCTCGGCTTGCCTTAGCGAGTGAATTTTCTCCATAGGTGCTTTCGCTGCCAAGTATTTCTATATTTACGTTAGTAAAATCTGAAACGCCTTTAGTGTGGAATATTGCTTGAACCCGTTCAATAATGGCTTCAGCCACTACTTGACCTTTAGCTACGGCTTCTCGGCCACCAATCATAAAGGTTGCAGTACTTCTAAAGCCATCAAGATAAGTTGCGCTAACTTTGTATTGTGATGAAGGGGCACGACCTTTTGCACCAACAACACGCACTCTGTTTTCTGCTTGTTGTGTTAATGTGACTTGAGTAAAGTCGCAAATAACATCAGGTAGCAAATAAGCACTTGGGTCGCCAATTTCATATAACACTTGTTCTGCAACAGTGTCACAGCTAACAAGACCACCAGTATTTTCAATTTTGGTCACAACAAAGCTACCGTCACTATGGCACTCAACAATAGGAAAGCCCATATTGGCATAACCATCTTTAACTAAATGCCAATCAGTAAAGTTACCACCTGTACATTGTGTGCCACACTCAATTACATGCCCTGCAAGTGATGCTTGGGCTAATAAATCATAATCTGTCCATTGCCAATTAAATTCATGCACTAAAGGGCCAACAATTACAGCACTGTCAACAACTCTACCTGTTATAACAATGTCTGCGCCAGCACTAAATGCTTGAGCAATACTTGGCGCACCTAAATACGCATTAACGCTCAGTAATTGTGGTGGCATGGCTTGTTTGGTGAACATTTCATTAATATTTTGTTCACGGAAGTTATTTTGCTGATCGGTTAAGGTATCACCTTCAACAACGGCAATGGTTAAATCAACCCCTAGTTCATCTATAACTTTTTGTAATGCTTGCGCACAGCCATGTGGGTTTATGCCACCTGCATTACTGCACACTTTCATGTTTTGCTCAGAAATACTATTTAATAAAGGCTTTAACGTACTAATAAAATCAGGAGCAAAACCAGCTTCTGGGTTTTTAAGTTTAGCTCCTGCCATAATTGACATGGTTAATTCAGCTAAATAATCAAAAACTAAATAGTCTAATTTTCCGTTAGCCACTAATTGACTTGCTGCTGTTCCAGTGTCTCCCCAAAAAGCAGAAGCACAACCTACCCGTATCGTTTTATCTGATGAAATCATAACTTGCCCTGAATGTGAACATTATGTATATATTAAAAATCAAAATTATAATACCAAGCAAGCGCTTGGTTTGCAATTTTATTTCTGTTATTGTTTAATACCTCTATATTAGTTCTTTTATTCTAGATTATTTTAAAATAATGTAAGAGTTTAAATTGTTAGTGTAGATGGTTATTGGGTGATTTCTTTATCATTATAATTCTTAAAAAAATAGTGCCTGTTTCAGGTTCTTTACTAAATAAAAAATGGGGAAAGTAGTTATGGAAGCAAGTTTTTGGCATGGTAAAAGAGTTGCGGGTATGGCTGATGAGATAGATTTTAATCAATATACATCAGTTGTTGATATGATTGAACAATCGTTTATTCTCTATGCTGACCGTCCTGCATTTACCAGTTTAGGCTATACGTTAACGTATAAACAAATTGATGAATATAGTGCTGCGTTTGCACATTATTTACAAAATGAAACCTCGGTAAAGCCGGGTGATGCAATTGCAATCCAAATGCTTAATACATTGCAATACCCTATTGCGGTTTATGGTGCTTTACGTGCAGGGCTACGTATTGTTAACACTAACCCTCTTTATACTGAACGAGAAATGATCCATCAGTTTAATGATTCAGAAGTAAAAGCGTTACTTTGTTTAGATGTTTTTGCTAAATCAGTTGAAAATATAAAATCTCAAACTAATTTAAAGCTTATTATAACTACCAGTATGGCTGATTTATTACCTGGCATGAAACGGGTGCTGGTTAATAGCACGATTAAATACATCAAAAAAATGGTGCCTAAATATCATTTGCCAGAAGCCGTTTCTTTTAGAAAAGCCCTAAAAAACAATATGCATAAAGGCTTTGAAAAAACACACTTAAATAAGCCTGATGATACCGTCGTTTTGCAATATACGGGAGGCACTACGGGCGTAGCAAAAAGTGCGGAGCTTACTAATGCCAATTTAGTAGCTAACATGCTACAAGACGCTTCTTCTATTATGCAAAAAGATGACAATGGTGAGCTTTTAGTTGGTAACAAACAGTCTGTTATGGCAGCGCCATTACCGCTATATCATATTTATTCATTTATTGTTCATTTGATGGTTTTCTTTAAAATGGGTGAGCACAGTATATTAATTGCAAATCCAAAAGATACTGAAACATTCATTAAGGCGCTCAAACCTTATAAAGTTACGTGCTTTATGGGGCTAAATACTTTATTTGTCTCTTTAATGAATAGCCCAAGCTTTAAAACGCTAGATTTTAGTAAAATGATTTTTACCGTATCTGCGGGTACCGCGTTACCAGAAGATACCGCTAAACGATGGAAAGAAATAACGGGTGTTGGCATTTCTGAAGCTTATGGTTTAACAGAATGTTCTCCTACGGTTTGTATGAATCCCATTAATGGTTTAGAGCAAGTGGGTACTGTGGGTCAAGCATTAATTGGTACGGCGTTAAAATGTATTGATAGTGACGGCAATGAAGTTGCTATAGGGGAGCGTGGCGAGTTATGTGTTAAAGGCCCTCAAGTGATGAAAGGTTATTGGAAACGCCCTGATGCAACGAAAGAAACGTTTACAGCCGATGGTGAATGGCTGCTGACGGGTGATGTTGCGGTGATTAACGAAGATGGTTTTGTTAAAATTGTTGATCGTATTAAAGACTTAATTATAGTCTCAGGTTTTAATGTTTATCCGAATGAAATTGAAGATGTTGTTGCTCACCACGCAAGCGTACAACATTGCGCTGTCACTGGTGTAGCTGATGCTAAAACCGGTGAAGCGGTTAAATTATTTGTTGTACTTCATGAAAATAAAACATTAACGGCTGATGAAATCAAAAGTTATTGTAGAGATAACCTAACGGGTTATAAAGTACCTCGACAAATAGAATTTAGAACTGAGTTGCCTATGACACCCGTAGGAAAAATACTACGCAGAGAGTTGAAAGAATAAAATGTATCTATGATGCAACTCCCAAGGTGTTTGATTGGGCGTGGCATGGATGCTATTTGTTAGAATATGAAGAGGGTACAGGATGTACCTTATTATACAGTGTAGGATGCACCTTGTCCTGACGAGAATTTTCCTGAATCTACTGCTTTGCTAGTTTAGATTAGTAAATTGTTATAATTTATTACTTTTAATTAAGATTTAGATAAGTAATAGTATTTGTCTTAAATTATAAAAATTATTTACATGCGGGGAAACTATGGAAGCATCATTTTGGTTTGGAAAGAGAGCGCCAGGAATAGCAGATACATTAGATTTTAGTGCTTATGACTCAGTTATAGATGTGATTGAAGAATCTTTTAAAAAATACGCTTCAAAACCAGCTTATACTAGTTTAGGTTATACGTTAACGTATCAACAAATCAATGAATACAGTGCAGCATTTGCTCATTACATTCAAAATGATACTTCGCTAGTTCCCGGTGATGCTATCGCTATACAAATGCTTAATACACTGCAATATCCTATTGCCGTTTATGGTGCTTTACGTGCTGGTTTACGTATTGTTAATACCAACCCGCTTTATACTGAACGAGAAATGATCCATCAGTTTAACGACTCAGAAGTGAAAGCATTACTTTGTTTAGATGTTTTTGCTAAATC
>JADGDH010000051.1:5801-18486 GCA_016745015.1 Colwellia sp. | reverse complement strand
AATATTCAAATAAATGATTTAGCTGTACGTTATTAATACCGCTTTAATTATAAGAACATTAAAAATTTACCACAGAGAGTACTTAGGTACTATTACTGCTATTAAATTGATATTGCCATGCTAAAAAAATGCCTGAATGCCTGTTTGTGACCTACCTAAAATAAGCGCATGTACATCATGTGTTCCTTCATAAGTATTCACTGCCTCTAAATTCATTACATGGCGAATAATATGAAATTCATCACTGATGCCGTTACCGCCATGCATATCTCTAGCCTCTCGTGCAATTGCCAACGCTTTACCACAAGAGTTTCGTTTGATTAGCGATATAGCCTCTGGAGCTAACTGTCCTGAATCCATTAACCGCCCTGCTTGCAAGCATCCTAAAAGACTAAGACTAATATCAGTTTGCATGTCTGCTAATTTTTTCTGAATAAGTTGTGTTGCAGCTAATGGCTTACCAAATTGCTCGCGATCAAGTGTATATTGACGAGCACCATGCCAACAAAATTCAGCAGCCCCTAATGCGCCCCATGCAATTCCGTAACGCGCTTTATTTAAACAGCCAAAAGGCCCTGATAACCCTTTAGCTTTAGGTAATATATTTTCAGTTGGAACAAAAACATTATCCATGACTATTTCACCCGTAATAGAAGCGCGTAATGAAAATTTACCTTCTATTTTTGGTGCACTTAAACCTGCCATACCTTTTTCGAGAATAAATCCCTTAATCACACCTTCTAATTTTGCCCAAACAATAAAGACATCAGCAATAGGTGAATTAGTGATCCACATTTTACTGCCATTAAGCTGATATCCTCCGTCAACGGCTACTGCTTTAGTTGCCATGCTAGCAGGGTCAGAACCTGAATTAGGCTCAGTTAAGCCAAAGCAACCAATATATTCACCCGTAGCAAGCTTGGGTAAATATTTCATCTTCTGTTCTTCACTGCCATAAGCATGAATAGGATGCATAACCAATGATGATTGCACACTCATTGCGCTGCGGTAGCCACTATCAACTCGCTCTACTTCACGTGCAATCAAACCATAAGTAACATAATTAACACCTGCACAACCGTATTTCTCTTCGATAGTTGCACCCAGTAAACCTAACTCACCTAATTCTTTCATTATATTAACATCAAAATTTTCATGGCGATTGGCTTGTAAGATCCGTGGCATCAATTTATTTTGGCAATACTGATGAGCGCTATCTCTCATCATGCGTTCGTCTTCTGATAATAGAGACTCAAGCAATAGTGGGTCTTGCCAATTGAAGCATGATTTACTTTGTTTTGGTTTACCTGAGTTAACTCGTTTTTCTGACATAAGTATGAACGCCTTAGGATAATACCAAGTTGATTAAGTTATTTTTATTAGTCTGTTTATGAAATTTTAATTCAAATACTCAGTAAGTCAATATACTAAAGTGAACTCGAACAAAATAACTTATACCCAAACTACTTCACAATGCATGGTTCAGTTCGAATTAGAAACGTTCTAGTCAAGGCATTGATTAAGGATAATAAAACCTGATTGGTGCTACTTTACGTTTTTTATTCAAAAACTAACTTGATATATATAATAGAAACGATAAGCTACTCGCATGCATAAAAGTTTGATAAAAAACTGTTTACTCATGTTGGCTATAACCACATTAAGCGCTTGTAGTACCACATCATTTACTGATTTATTTAGTAACTATAATCAGCAGATGAATGATGTAAAGCAAGCGCAACAGCAGGGTAACTTTCAACAAGCAATTAGCTTAATTCCTAGCCGTAGTCGTAATAATGGCAGCTATAATTTAAGCCTATTAGAAAAAGCCCGTTTAGAATACTTAGCTAACAACAATAAGCAAAGCCAAGAAGACTTTACAGAAGTTTATCATCTTGTTCAGCAAGCTCAATTAGCGGCAAAAATCGAGCTAAGCAGAGGCGTTGAAAATGTTGCTGCCGTAATAAGTAATGACAATGCTATTCGCTATGATATTCCGTTGTACGAGCAAAGTATGTTGCATAGCTACCAAGCATTAAATTATCTAGCCTTGCAAGATTTATCAGGTGCTTTAGTTGAGGTGCGTCGTGCTAATTTAGTTCAAGAACAAGCATTAACAACCAACGCCAAAAGTATTCATAGTGCGCAGGCCAAAATGGCAGAACAAGGCTTAAATATGGCTGAGTTTTCTCGCCAGTACCCGACTATGGATAATACTATTGGCAATATTAAAAATGGCTTTCAAAATGCGTACACTTTTTATTTATCTGCTTTGCTATATGAAGCGGTAGAACAAAGTAATGATGCTTATATTGACTATAAAAAAGCACTAGAAATTTATCCTGATAATAGCTACTTACAACAAGACGTATGGCGTTTAGCAAATACCCTATATATGAACAGTGATATTGCTTTATTTAAAGCAAGTTTACCGCAAGCAATCACTATTAAAAACGAACATAAAAACAAGTCCGCAAACCAAGGGCAAGTTATCTTTATTGTTGAAAATGGCATCATCGCGGCGAAGCAAGAAATAGCAATTAACCTACCTATTTTTACTAGTCGTAATAACATGCGTTTTTATAGTGTTGCCCTACCTAGCTATCAAAATAATTTGAAAACCTATTCGCCATTAAGGGTTAATTATCAGAGCAAACACTATCAGTCTGAAGAAGTAGTACGTCTGCAATCGTTAGCTGCTAAACAGTTAAAAGATCAATTGCCTTCAATAGTAACAAGACAAGTAGTTCGATTAGTTGCTAAAGAAGAAATAAGGCAGCAACTAGAGCGTAAAGGAGGCGATATAGGCAATATTTTCACGAGTATTTATAACATTGCCACAGAAAAAGCAGACACCCGTAGTTGGAGCACGCTTCCTGATAGTATTCATATATTGAAATTAAGTCTACCCGTAGGAGAACACCAACTAATGCTCAATATGAATGGCACAAATCAACAAGTTAAAGTATCCGTTAGACCAAATAAAACCACATTGGTTAAACTCGCATCTATCGGTACTTATAATCAATACCAAACCTATAATCTATAACCTATAATATAAATAGGTACACTTTAGGAGTTTTATTATGAACAACAAATACCTTGTTATGCTAGTACTTATTATTACAAGTTTTTTTATTACCGCATGTAAAAATGTACCACCTGTAACCTCTGGCATTGGTAGTAGTCAAATAACGCCAGGGCAAAAATATAACGAACATTTACAAATAGACAATAAACAACTCGCTGAACAACTTTATATAAGTGATATAAAATCACGTACTCATAATGATTTTTTACAGCTTAATTTAACACTGACCAGTCGTTATAAAAAATCGTTACAATTACAATATCAGTTTCAATGGTTTGACAAAGACGGTTTTGCCATTGAAGCAGGAAAAAGCCCTTGGCAAGCGCTTGAATTACACGGCATGCAAACAGCAACCGTGGCAGGTTTAGCTCCATCAACCAAGGTATCAACCTTTAGTCTTTATGTACGTGAAGTGCCTGAAAAGTTTTTTAAATTTTAACTAAAGCGACACATTACAAATTAAATATTACCAAGTAATAAGGAAAAACAATGAATAAAATAGTAAATAAAATAGCTTTGGCAACCACCTTAAGCATTGCTTTAGTCGCACTAGGTGGCTGTACTAACAAATCTGTCGTTCGTTATGGCGATGCCAACGCAGTGGAAACCACCAACATTAACTTTGGCTCAACTGACTTACAAAAAGTCGCTGCTCAAATGACAGACTCTTTATTACTCTCGCCTGTTGTTGGTACATTAACCGCCAATACTCGCCCTATTTTATTTGTAGAAAGTATTAAAAATAAAACGAGCGAGCATATAGACACTGAATCAATTACTGATTCTATTTCAACAAAATTATTACGCTCAGGTAAATTCCGTTTTGTTGACATGGGGCGAGTTAATGCGGCAAGTGATCAAATAGATTATCAACAAAACAGTGGCATGGTAGATACGAACAAAGCAATAGCTTTCGGTCAGCAAGTTGGCGCACAGTATATGTTGTACGGAAATTTAGCAAGCATTGTAAAATCAAATAAAGATCAATCTGATGTTTATTATAAATTTACCTTACGCTTAATGGACTTAAAAAGTGGCTTAGTTGAATGGGCTGATGAAACTGAAATTCGCAAAACCAAAGGCAAAGAATTTGTTAGTTGGTAGGAGGTAACATGAAAGCATTAACCCTAAATATACTTGCTTTATTAGCTGTACTAGTAATACTTTGTGGCGCTAATAATGCTTATGCAGATTATGATAGAAACAAAGCAGTACCCGTTGAAAAAGTTTTATTTGGCGCAGTCATATCGGTACGTAACATTAATCAAGAAGAATTAATTCAAGACAAAAACAATGGCTGGCATACCTTTGGTGGCGCACTTATAGGGGGTGTTATTGGCAATCAATTTGGCGGCGGTAGCGGTAAAGATGTTGCGACCATATTAGGCGCAATTATCGGTGGTTCAATGGCAAATAACCGTAATAACCAACCTAAAAAAGTAATAATACGCTTAGTTGAATTAATGATTGAGGTAGAAGGTGGCGAACAGTTTATGGTAATTCAAGATATTGATAGGCAGATGATATTTCACTCAAATGACAAAGTTAGAGTAATTTATTTAGCCAATAATACGGTAAGAATAGACAAGCAACACTAATTTTTCTTACACTTTTATTTATTATCAAATATTTTATTTAATTGCCTCGAATCAATTAAACCATTTTCAATTCTAAGGAAGTATGGCAATTGCCAACGCTGAGTTTCTTTACCTGATTCAGAAAATATTTTAGTCCCAACCACACCTCTATCTTGACTCCATGGAGGGAAAACTCGAAACCCTGTTTTTCCTTTACTTTTTTCTGAAGACACAATACCTTTTTTAATCAACAGTGAAACAGGAAAAATAAATATTCCAGACTTTAGATTGTTTATTGATTCTGAGTTACTTATAGCATTAGAATGTTCTTCCACTTGAACAAACAAATAATCAAGTTCTTTGTGCTTAAAAGGAATTGGTTTATTACTAGCTGTGCTCGAGGGAAGTGGGCGTTGCCAAATAGCTAAAAAAGCTCCGGGCCTATCTGCTGTCACCTTGCCTTTACGGTAGATGATATGTTGATCATTTAAAGAAAAAGTTAATGCCTTATATTTAAAGCTTTCTGGAACAGGGTCTAGTTTTACATTTTTAGTTATTTTATAACCGGCTGGAACAAACCCTTTAATTAAAAGAGATTCTAATTCTTCACAATAGCTTTTACTTTCTAACAAAACATCTTCAACTTCTATTCTCTATAATTTAATTCAAAAGAAAGCATTATTTACAGCGTATGCTAAACCGTTTATTTACAGCAACAGCCCAAATAACAGACTTCAAATGTTTGAGTGACTTGTATGTGTATTTAAAATTAATACAAAGTTGTCTTTAATCTGTTTTCAATTAAGTTTTCTACTTCTTTAATTTCATCATCTGTTTTCGATGGATCTATTTGGTTCATCAGTATTCTTCCTAAACTGGGCATAATACTGCGATCAACATTAAATTCATCTTTCCACAAATTTGACCTAGTTATAGCTTTACCACAATGGAAATAGATCTCACTTATCGAAATAACTATAACGGATTTTGGTATTTTTCCTCGATACTCAAAACGCTTCAGCAATTCGTTACTGGTCGTTATTTGCGCTGAACCATTAATTCTCAAGCATTCATTAAATCCCGGTACTAATATCAAAACACCTACATTTGGGTTTTCAATTATATTATTCAATGTATCCAATCGATTATTCCCAGGTCTATCAGGTATTGCTATAGTACAATCATCTAATATCTCTACAAATCCTGCATAATCACCTCTTGGAGAGCAATCCATATTCCCTTTAGTATTTGAAGTAGATAATATCAAAAAAGGTGAAAGACTTAAGAATTGAGCACTATATTTATCAAGTTCACTCTTTTGTTTTTTAATCACTAAGTCCATCGGGGCTTTGTATAACTCCCTAAGTTCTTCCGTTGTTTTTATCACATCAAATATCATATATATACCCATTACACTTGAAGATGCTCGTTTCAGGGCACCTGAGTGATTCATATTCAAGACGCATTTTTTTATTAATGGTCATTCCCTTAAAAACAAATGCAACGCAGAAGATGATTTACTCAGGCGCCCCCAAAGGGCGAGTTTTAAAGGCTTACATGCTTCGTTACTGATTTCGACAAGGGAACAACCATTCTCTACAATCAAAGTCTTGCCTCTAAGCCTTTAAATTCTCGCTGAAACCTGCATCTTCAGGTGTAATGGGTATAGTCCTTATATTGAATACACAACACCATTAACAATAATACGGCTAATATTGATTTTGTGCGGTCAAAGCTAAAATATTTTCTTGGGCATCAACCAGTTGTTGACTCACTACTTTATGATGTTCAACTGCTTGCTCTAGTGTTATATGACATATAGCGCTATTCTGCTCTGCAATCATGATATTGTTCTTACCTTCAATAATAGCCTGTACCGCAGCAACACCCATTTTTGTTGCTAATAATCTATCTTTAGGCACTGGCGATCCTCCACGCTGAATATGCCCCAATACACATGCAGTACAATCCATGCTTGCCGCTACTTTTAACTCTTTAGCAAGTTCTATAGCACCACCTGGCCATAAATTTTCAGCAATCACAATAATATAACTGCCATGGCGATTTTCTTGAGCACTTTTAATCTCGTCAGCAAGTTGTTTAAGTTTTACCTGTTTATCATCAACCGAGAAATTTTCAAAAGAAAGCACTTGTTCCGCGCCACATGCTATACCAACATTAAACGTTATATGTCCACTGTGCCGCCCCATTAACTCAACAATAAAAATACGCTCAAACGCATCAGCCGTATCTCGAATTTTATCAATAGCTTCAATAGCAGTGTTTACTGCAGTGGCAAAACCGATAGTAAAATCTGTGCCATCAAGATCATTATCTATAGTGCCAGGAACACCGATCAACTGACCATGCCAGTGTTCTTTTAACGCCAACAATCCATTAAAAGAACCATCACCGCCAATAACAATTAAGGCGTCTATATTTTCTAGGGTTAATGTTTTCGCTGCTTGTTTAAGGCCATTTTCAGTTAACATTTCAGGGCAACGAGCACTTTTCAAAATAGTGCCCCCACGATGAATAATGTTATTAACATCATTTAGGGTTAAAAGTTTTGCGTGGTTAATATTATCTGCATGAATGAGTCCATTATAACCATGATAAAAGCTCACAACATCAATATGAAAATGATGGGCAGCTAGCACAACCGAACGAATAGCTGCGTTCATCCCTGGCGCATCTCCGCCGCTAGTTAAAATCGCAATGCGTTTGATAGCTGTCATGCTGATATTCCTTTTTCTCGATATGGATCAAGTCAAAAATTATATACCCAAATGACCTCAAAATGCTTGTTCAAGAATATATTTTAAGAGTAACTTACTGAAATAGGAATAGTCAGCACTTTACGTCCTTGGTGTTTCAACCAAAAATATACTCCCGCAAAACACATTAAGACCGCAGCAATGGAGATACTTGCTGTTAAAGGGGCAACAAAAAAGTTACCTATTTGAAAACATAACGTCGCCACTAAATAAGCGAGTAAGAAACTCCAAATAGCGGCAAAACCTGCCCAGCGACTTCCTACTTCATTTTTAATCGCGCCCATAGCAGCAACGCATGGGGTGTATAAAAGAATAAAGAGTAAATAACTAAAAGCGCCTAACTGACCAGCAAAAGCTGCTTGCATTATTTGATATGTGCTTAATTCAACGTCTTGTTCAATAGCAACCGCTTCTAAATCACTTAAATCACCAACATCAAGTCCTAACGGATCATCAGGCGCAATACCAAGTAAATTTTCTTTAATACTGCCAGTAGCTTCATACCAACTTGCTACGATTGACGGATCACCCTCATCAGCACCATTTGAAGGAGAATATAAACTGTTGAAGGTTGCCACTAATACTTCTTTAGCAAAAATTCCCGTAATAATTCCTACACCAGCTTGCCAATTTTCTTCTTTAATTCCCATTGGTGCTAATATTGGCATAACCACTTGTGCACTTTGACTCAAAATTGACTTTTCACTGTCTTGATGACCAAAGCTACCGTCAGTACCAATAGAGTTTAAAAAGTTTAGTAAGCACACCACAATTACAATAGTTTTACCTGCACCAGTAACAAAGCCATAAGTACGTTGCCACACGCGCTTGCTAATTGCGCCAATTCTAGGGATTTCATAAGGAGGCAATTCCATAATATTGAACGATGCAGTTCCAGAAAGTACCGTTTTCTTAAGTAGGAACCCTGTAAAAATAGCTGCTGCGATACCAATTAAATATAAAAGAAAAACTAAGTTCTGACCACTCTCAGGAAAAAAAGCAGCAGCAAATAATGCATACACAGGCAAACGAGCGCCACATGACATAAAGGGAGACATCATAATGGTGGTTATTCGCTCTCTTTCGCTATCAAGTACTCGAGCTGACATTACCGCAGGCACAGTACAACCAAAGCCAACAATAAGGGGTACAAACGCTTTACCAGGCAAACCAATTTTTTGCATTAAACTATCAACAACAAATGCCGCACGGGCTAAATAACCTGAATTCTCTAATAATGATAAGCCAATAAATAAACAGGCAATTACAGGAATAAAAGTTGCTACTGTTTGTATGCCACTACCTACGCCCTCAATGATAGTAGTAACCCACTGAGGTAAGCCAAAGGGTTCAAGAAAATGAAGCGGATAAGATACAAAAATAGTACCACTAAGAATATCAAAGAAATCTATAAAAGCGCTACCAACATTAATGGCAAACATAAAGAGTAAATACATCATCCCTAAAAACACAGGAACACCTATAACAGGATGAAGTACAATATTATCCAAGGTATCTGAAATACCAGCTCCGCCCCCCGTAACACTAACGCGAGCAAGGATATCACCTACATAATCTTGTCTAGCTTGAATCGAAGAGGTATTTTCTGGTTTCTGTTCTTGTTTTGATGTGGTTTTTTTCTGTAAGTTACAGGTTAGTAGTTTTTTTTCTACAATTTCAAGTGACTTTTTATCTTGGGCGCTAATGGCAACAACAGGGCAACCTAACTCAACACTAAGTTTACTTATATCAACTGATGGGGTTTTTTGCCTGTCTGATTTATTTAGCACTACAATCATAGGTACGCCTAATTCAAGTAGTTGAGTTGTAAGATAAAGTTGACGGCTTATTTGGTTAATATCAACAACATTGATCAAACAATCAATATCACTTTGTTGAATAAATTCCTGCGAAATTGTTAAATCTTGTCCTTGTTCACCACGTTGAGTAAGTGAGCTTAAGCCAGGTAAATCTGAAAGAAAGGCATCAACATTATTTAACTGAAGTTGTGATTTTTTTGCTGCAACGGTTATACCCGAAAAATTACCAACATTTTGTTCGGTAGTATTTTTATGACGAGACGATAATAAATTAAATAGTGTACTTTTACCTGAATTAGCAAAACCAACCAAAGCATAATGTAAGCCTTGGGATGGTAATTTGGCTTGTGTACATGATGACGAACTAGAACAACAACTCATGAAGAAAACTCATATAACATTTACTGATTGCGGCTTTATTGAATTTATAAATAATTAAGCGATAGCAACTTGAATTTGCTCAGCGATAGAGCGTTGAATACTTATTTTTGTATTGTGAAGTCGATAAGCCAACGGGCCATTAAAAGGAGCTTTGTGAGCTAAAGAAATTTCAGTGCGTAAAGCAAAACCTTGCTCTAACAATTGAGCCGAAAGTGTTTCGTCAAGTGGCAATGCACTAATTTTAACAATTTGATTTTTTGCTACATCAACTAAAGTCATTTTTTTGCCTTATCGCTGCACATCACTATATATTTTCATATGATTCAAATAAATAATGTGATCAGTAAAATACCTATGGAATATTCTCAAATTCTGGTGCTACTAACATCCCTAGAACAATAATGTTCTAAAAGTTAACAATCAAGACAACCAAAAGTTAATGAGAATTACTACTATTTTTATTTTACGCTTAAACAATAAAAGACACAATGAAAACAATTGTTATTTGTATCTTAGTTGATATTGATCAATGAAAGATTTTTAGGGGAATTATCAACGCCCCTAAAACAAATAACAACTATGACTCTCCTGAGGGTTTTTCTTCTTCTACTTTGGGAACTAAATTGCTTTTAGATAACTCAACTTCCACTTGATCTACACGTTGTAAGCCGCGTGGTAGTTTATTCCCTCTGCGCCCTCTTTCACCACGATAATGATCGATATCAATCGCTTTTAAGGTTAGCTTACGACGTCCTGCATGAAGAGTTACCGAGGCACCATCAGGCACTATGGCAAGTAAAGTCACATATTCTTCTCGAGACTTTGCTCTTGCTGATGGGATATTGATAATTTTATTACCTTTACCTTTACTAAGCACTGGCAAATTTTTCACAGGAAATACTAACATTCGCCCTTCGGTAGTAATTGCAAGACAATCGTTATTGTCAATATTTTCTATTAACTGTGGCATTAGCACTTTAGACGCTTGTGGCAAAGAGATCATCGCTTTACCATTTTTATTACGACTGATCATATCGCCAAAACAACTAACGAAACCATAGCCAGCATCACTCACTAACAAATACTTAGCTTCATCGTTAGCCATTATACAGTGAACAAAAGTTTCACCTTCAGCTAAGTTAAAGCGCCCCGTTAATGGTTCACCTTGGCTTCTTGCTGTTGGCAACGTATGAGCATCGGTAGTAAAAGCTCGCCCTGATGAATCAATAAAAGCAACAGGGCGGTTACTACGCCCTTTAGCTGAACACAAAAAGCTATCGCCAGCTTTATAATTCAAGGCTGTCGCATCAATATCGTGCCCTTTAGCACAACGAGCCCAACCTTTGTCTGATACCACAACCGTCACTGGCTCACTTGGTACAAGATCTTTTTCAGTGAGTGCTTTTGATTCACTACGCTCTACAAGTTTAGAGCGACGATCATCTCCATACTCTTTAGCAGCGCTAAGAATTTCTTTCTTCATCAGCGTGCTCATGCGTGCTTTTGAATTAAGAATTTTTTCTAAATATTCTTGCTCTTCACGCAGTTCATCTTGCTCTGCACGAATCTTAACTTCTTCTAATTTGGCTAGTTGTCTTAGCTTAATTTCTAAAATAGCATGTGCTTGAATTTCAGATAAACTAAAACGCGACATCAATTCAGCTTTTGGATCATCATAACCACGGATGATCTCAATAACTTCATCAATATTCAAATAAGCAACCAACAAACCATCAAGAATATGCAAACGAGCAAGCACTTTATCTAAACGATACTGCAAACGTCGGCGTACTGTTTCACGACGATATTCAAGCCATTCGGTCAATATTTCGCGTAAATTTTTAACGGCTGGACGATTGTTTAAACCAATCATGTTGATGTTAACGCGATAACTTTTTTCTAAATCTGTACTAGCAAACAAATGCTGCATTAATTGTTCAATATCAACACGATTTGAACGAGGAACAACCACTAAACGTACAGGGTTTTCATGATCAGACTCATCACGAAGATCAACTACCATCGGCAGTTTTTTTGCTGTCATTTGCCCTGCAATTTGCTCTAATATTTTGCCTCCAGATGCTTGATGAGGCAAAGCAGTTATTACAACTTCTCCTTGCTCAATATCATAAACGGCTCGCATTTTTATACTGCCGCGCCCAGTTTGATAGATTTTTTCAATATCGGTTTTCGGTGTTATAATTTCAGCATCGGTTGGATAATCGGGGCCTTTAACAAATTCAAGTAAATCGGCTACTTCTGCTTTTGGTTGGTCAATTAAATGTACACACGCATCAGCAATTTCACGGACATTATGAGGTGGGATATCTGTTGCCATTCCTACTGCTATACCCGTTATACCATTGAGCATAATATGCGGTAAACGCGCAGGTAGAGTTTTTGGTTCATTCATAGTGCCATCAAAATTTGGCACCCAATCAACTGTTCCCTGACCAAGTTCCGCAAGTAATATTTCACTAAAACGTGACAAACGAGATTCAGTATAACGCATTGCAGCGAAAGATTTAGGATCGTCTGGTGCACCCCAGTTTCCTTGGCCGTCAACTAAAGGGTAACGATACGAAAAAGGCTGTGCCATTAATACCATTGCTTCATAACAAGCACTATCACCATGAGGGTGAAACTTACCAAGTACATCACCAACAGTACGTGCTGATTTTTTATATTTAGCTGCTGCAGAAAGGCCAAGTTCTGACATAGCATAAACAATACGGCGTTGAACTGGTTTTAAGCCATCGCCAATATGTGGCAAAGCTCTATCCATAATAACGTACATAGAGTAGTTTAAATAAGCTTCTTCGGTAAAGCGTCTTAAGGGAACTTGTTCAACTCCATCAGGACTATATTCGAGCACATCAGACATGAAATGATTTTCCTAATTTCGCTTGTTAATAACCTATGTTAGATAACCCATATTAGGTAACATGTGTTAATTAGCATGAGCGAATTGTTTTTCTTATAAAATATATTGAGTAACACTAGCAGTAACAGCTTATATGATTTTTATACCCAAGTGAA